>CADCQU010000045.1 GCA_902803635.1 uncultured Lachnospiraceae bacterium
ATTTCCGTGCCTGCAAGGAAGCTTCCAGTCAGCCAAAAATCCCAAATAACAAGCATTGTGGCTGATTTCCGTGCCTGCAAGGAAGCTGATGCGCAAAGCGACGAAGAATCCCGTCAACTTTGTGAGAAACCTTACGGGATTCTTCGCTTCGCTCAGAATGACAAATCTTTCACGATGCGGACAAGTCCTTCTCAGCAGTGCACCTGAACAGGTAACATATTTTTTTGCCAACGCAGGAATAAGTTTACAATTCTTCTTGACAATCATTTAAAAACAATATAATATAGTTTTTGAAACTACTTCATGTAATCATTTAATCAATGAACACAGTTTTCCTTGTCGCAGATAGGAGGAGCAGTCATGAAAAACACCGTCAAGAACACGCTTGCCCGCATTATCCGCATCCTCTCGATCCCGCCGGTGATGGCGACGGGGCTGGTCATCCTGCTGGCCCTTCGAGATGACAATTTCCATAATCCGGTGGAGATTGCAATGACGATTCTCTTCCTGGCGATTTTCCCGGTGCTGGCCTATCCGATTTCCGCACTCGTGCCCTCCATCCGCAAAAAAGGCCGCGAGGGACAGCGGAACCTCGCCTTTGCGACCACCGCGATTGGCTACCTCCTTGGCATGTTCTACGGGATATTCATCAGCAAAAACCCGAGCCTCATCATGCTCTACGGCATCTACCTCCTCTCGGTGGTGCTTCTTCTGGTGGCTAACAAGGTTCTCCGCCTCCGCGCAAGCGGCCACGGCTGCTCCGTGACCGGGCCGCTATTCTTCCTGGGCTATTTTCTGGGTCCCATCGGACTTCTTAGTGGAGCCGTCCTCTTTGGCTTCATCCTCTGGGCCTCTGTCGTCGCCAAACGCCACACCGTCAGCGAATTCCTCTCTGGAGCGGGCATTTGCCTCATCTCCATTGCAAGCGTCTGCCTGCTTGCGGGGCAAATGCTGTAATCGAATAGAAGACAGAGTTCCCCCGCCACATACCCGAGGCCACGTGACTTGTCTCCTTCAAAAAACACAACGCCGCCGGGCCTCTCAAGACCCGGCGGCGTTGTGTTGCTTTTTGCGAACGCAAAGCCTCCTTTTGCCAGCATCGCTTCGCAGTCATGGCCAACGATTGGCCTCATCTTGTCAGCAGCACGCCAACAATAGCCAAAAAGACCAACAGACCAAGCGTAAGAAGAAGGTACATCTTTAAAAAGTTCTTCCTGTTTTTCATCACAATCCTCCTGAAAATCCGATATAGCTTGCATTTCAGCCCGCTCAGTACCGCCTCCTCTCCTGCTCAGCGAGGTCGTCGTAGATGCGGACGTAGTTTTCGTAGCGGATCCCGGAAATCTTCCCTTCCGACAGAGCCTCACGGACCTTGCAGTCGGGCTCGTGGATGTGGGTGCAGCCGTCAAAACGGCAGCTTCCTTCGAAGGGGCCAAATTCCGGGTAGAAGAAGCGAAGCCTCTCTTTTTCAAGATCACGCGTCTCTAAAAATGTGAAACCGGGAGTGTCCATAAGGTACGTACCCTCCCCCGCCGGGATGAGCTGCGCGTGGCGGGTCGTATTCTTCCCGCGAAGGAGCTTTCGGGAAATCTCGCCCGTCTCCATCCGTACCCCGTCCTGACAGGCATTTGTCAGGGACGACTTGCCGACGCCGGATGGACCGGCGAGGAGCGTGGTCTTGCCTTTCAGATATTCGCGAACCTCCGAAAGACCCTCGCCCGTCTCCACACAGGTAAAAAAGAGACGCACCCCGCTCTTTTCATAGGCGACTTCGAGCATTTGCCGCTCCGCATCGGTAGAAAGGTCCGTCTTGTTGAAGCAGACCGCCGACGGAACCCTTTGCTGCTCCATCGCGATGAGGAAGCGGTCAAGGAGCATCAGATTCGGATCCGGGCTGTGGATGGCAAACAGCACCAGCGCCTGGTCGACATTTGCCGCCGCCGGGCGGAACAGCTCGTTCTTCCGGGGAAGGAGCTCCACAAGGTTCCCCTCCCGGTCGGCCTCGTGGGTAATCTCGATGCCCGCAAGGTCCCCCACAAGAGGCTTCCTCCCGTCCTTCCGGAAAATGCCCCTCGCCCTGCATTCATAAATGCCGGAGCCTGCCACGTCGACGTAGTAGAACCCGGCGATTCCCTTCACAATTTTTCCAACCAGCATAAAACCTCACATAAATACTCTGAACATTCCGCGCTTCGCGCTCCATGTTCTTGCGACCGTCATATGTCCGCTCGCGCGAGCGCGGCGGCCGCATGACGGTCTGGTGCTGCAAATACAGGAGATGCCCACGGTATGGTTCCGTGGGCATCTTTTAATTCACAGAGCCGCGTAAGGAATTTTGCTGCCTTCGGCAGCACACGGCTCGCGAGAGGGGTAGAGGTTCGGCTATCGCCTCCTTCTACCCTATTTATTATTACAAAATATCACGAAGGATTGAACGGGATGCCGTCCCAGACCTGGACGGGCGTGTAGGCGCCGTCGCGGAGCTCGTAGAGGACGATCTGGCCGTCGGGGACGCCCTCGGCACCCTCGGCCGTAAAGTTCATCGGGAAGCCAAGACCGTCACCCTCGGAAATCTGCTTCTCCACGCGGTCGTTGCCGACGTACTGCACGATGTTGAGGATGTAGTGGCCGCCCGTATAGCTGCCGTTCGATTCCAGGACGGTGTTCGCAACCCAGCGACCACCGGTCTGGGCCGGCTGCTCGGAGGGCTGCTCGGCCGGCTGTTCAGAGGGCTGCTCCGGAGCCGGCTGTGCCGACACGCGGTTCACAAGAATGAGAATGTTGCTGCCGCGATCCACCTGGCTCTGTGGCGGCAGGCTCTGCTCCAGAACGATGCCATCACCGAAGCCGTCACGCGTGACTTCCTGCACCGTATAGGTGAGGCCGTCGGCGGTAATGGCGGCTATCGACTCCTCCAGCGGAATACCCGTGTAGTTCCGGATGGACACCTGCTCACTCTGCGGAGCCTCCGTCGGCTCCGGTGCCGCCGTCGGTTCCGTCGGATTCGTCGAACCAACGCTGACATAGCACGTAATCAACGTGGAGACCTCCTCAGGCGAACCAACGCTCGGAGAAGTGGCACAAACCCTTCCGTACTCAAAGACCGGATTCGGCTGGTACGAGAAGTGGATGTTCGTGAAACCATTCTCAGACATGACCTTCTGCGCCTCTTCCACGGTGAGGTTGATAACGTTCGGAACATACTTCTGCTCAGGTCCCAGGCTCCGTACGTAACTGATTTCCGACCCCTCCTCGACCTGGGTGCCAGGCACCGGATCCTGCTCGAGGACAACGCCGGCCGCGGAATTGTTGTCCATGCGCTCACTGATGTAGCGGAGGCTGAGGTTCCGCTCCTGGGCGGCCGTGCGCGCGTCCACCTCCGACATACCGACAATCTGGGGAACCTCGACCATCGGAACGGGTGTCGGCTCCGCGCTCTCCGTAGAGGACGTGGTGGTGGAGGACTCCACGCTGGAGGTCGTGCTGCTCTCAACAGCAGAGGTTGTGCTCGATGCCGGAGCAACCGTAGGCGTCTCCGTGGGCGCGGTGGTAACGACCGCATCACTCGAAGTCGTCGATCCGCCGCCGAAATTGAAGAGGCCCGCAGCCCGGCCGATGAAATAAATCAGTACGACGATGATCGCGGCAGCCACGACGAAGCCGCCGATGGTCACGGCCTTTTCCAGGCCGGAGGAGCCACCGTCATCCTCGTCCTCGGGATAGGGTTCCTCCTCGGGGGCAGGCTCCTCATAGCCACCCTCGTCATAAGGTTCGGGAACACCGTCCGGCGGATAGCTCCCGTCCGGCGGATAGGCTCCGTTGCCGGCATAGGCCGTCTCGCTCCCGGCAAATGCGGCGGCCGCGCCGGCTGCCGCGGCGCCTGCCGCATAGTAGGCCGCGTCGGAATCGTTCTGGGCCTTCTGCTGCGCACCCCTGCGGATAGCCTCCTGCTGGGCCGGCGTCATGATCACGGTCCGCGCATGGTCCGAAAGCGGGGCCAGCTGCACGAAATGGCCGTTCGGATCCTGCAGCGAGTGCTTCAGGTCCTCGATGACCTCGCCCACCGTCTGGTACCGGCGGTCCACATTTTTCTGGGTACATTTGTAAATAATCTGTTCCAGCGAGTACGGGAGATCCGGAGCAAACTTTGAAGGCGGCTCCATCTCGTCCTGCAAATGCTTGATGGCGATGGCGACCGTGGATTCCCCGTCAAATGGCACCCTGCCGGTGACCATCTCGTAGAGGGTGATACCCACGGAGTAAATGTCCGAGCGTGAGTCGGCATAGCCGCCGCGCACCTGCTCCGGGGAGCTGTAGTGTACCGAGCCCATCGCGTTCGCGCTGATGGTGTTGGAGGAGGCGGCCCGGGCGATGCCGAAGTCCGTCACCTTCACCTTCCCGTCCGTGGAAATGATGATGTTCTGCGGTTTCACGTCGCGGTGCACGATTTTCTGCGCATGCGCCGCCTGCAGGCCCATGCAGACCTGGATGGCGATGCTGGTGGCCTCGCGGACAGAGAGCTGTCCCTTCTTCCCGATATACTCCTTGAGCGTGATGCCCTCGACCAGCTCCATGACGATGTAATGGTTATCCCCGTCCTCGCCGACGTCGTAGACATTTACTATATTCGGGTTCGCAAGCCCCGCGGCGGCCTGAGCCTCCCGGCGGAACTTCGAAATGAACTGACTGTCCTCGCTGAACTCCGGCTTCATCACCTTCACGGCCACGAAACGGTTCAGCTTGTGATCCTTGGCCTTGTAGACGTCGGCCATGCCGCCGGAGCCTACACGCCCGACGATCTCATATCTCTCCCCTAAAATCGTCCCTGCTTTTAACATTCTACCTCCTCGTCCGCATCCGGTTCAACGATGACAACCCCTATATTGTCCATCCCGCCATGTGCATTTGCCATTTCCACGAGCCGTCTTGCCTTCTCCTCCGCTGAAAACGGCCTCTCCACGATTGCCTCCATCTCCGCGTCCTCCACCATGCCGTGGAGGCCGTCGGTACACATGAGAATCGTGCTGCCCGGTGTGACCTTGTAATCAAAAAAGTCCATGTTTACCTTTTCCCCCATACCAATTGCCCGGGTGATGATGTTCCTGTCCGGGTGGTAGCGGGCTTCCTCACGGGTAATCTCCCGGAGGCGTACCATCTCCTCGACGAGGGAATGGTCGTGTGTAACCTGCCGAAAGCGCCCATCATATAGGTACATCCGGCTGTCCCCTACATTTGCCGTATAGGCAAAGTTGCCGACCACCGTCGTCACGACGACGGTCGTGCCCATTCCGGCCAGCGCACGGTGTTCCTCCGCCTCCCGGCGAACACCGGCATTTGCCTCCTCGATGGCCGCGCGGATGAGACGGATGGGATTTCTCTCCTCGCTCTCCGCAACGGACCGCACGATTGTCTCCACGGTGTACCTCGATGCGAAGTCCCCCGCGTTGTGCCCTCCCATGCCGTCCGCGACGATGAAGAGGTTCGGGAGCTTTCCCACAGGCTCTGCCGAGGCAAATACGCTGTCCTGATTCATTTGTCTTATTCGTCCAATATCAGTGATCGCAAATGCCTTCATACCTTTCCTTCTTCAACATACCGCTTTCGCAGTTGTCCACAGGCTCCGTCGATGTCGCGGCCCATTTCCCTTCTTATAGTAACATGAATCCCGTATTTTTCAAGTTTTTTCTGAAATGCTTGCACACGGTTCTTGTCCGGCTGGGCAAATTTCCGCTCCCGAACGGGATTTACGGGGATTAAATTGACGAGACACTGAAATTTTTTGGCAATTTTCACAAGTTCTTCCGCGCAAACGTCCGAATCATTTACACCGGCGATGAGGCTGTACTCGAAGGTGAGCCGCCGTCCGGTCGCCTGGTAGTAGTCCCTGAGGGCCGCGAGGACCTCCGAGAGCGGGTAGCGGTTTGCAATCGGCATGATCGTCCTTCGCATCGCATCGTTCGGGGCGTGGAGCGAGAGGGCCAGGTTGATTGACAAATGCTCCGCCGCAAGGTCCCGGATTTTGTCGGCCAGGCCGCAGGTGGAGATGGTGACGTTCCGCTCGCTAATGTTGTGCCCGTCCGCGTCGGTGAGCATCCGCAGAAAGCGCACCAGGTTGTCGTAGTTGTCGAGGGGCTCGCCGGTCCCCATGACGACGACGTTGGAAATGCGCTCGCCGGCGTCCCTCTCAATGGCGTAAATCTGGGAAAGCATTTCGCCCGCCGAAAGGTTCCGCGTCCGCCCGCCGATCGTGGAGGCGCAGAATTTGCAGCCCATCGCGCAGCCCACCTGCGAGGAGATACAGACGCTATGCCCATGGTGGTAGACCATATACACGCTCTCCACAAGGCTCCCGTCCGCCATCTCGAAGAGGTACTTTCGCGTCGCGTCGAGCTTCGACTCCTGCCTGTCACGGATTCGGCAAATGGCCGGCGGCGGGAGTTTTTCCCGCAGGGCTTTCGGAAGGTCCGTCATTTCCTCCAGGGCAAATGCGTCCTTCCTGTGGAGCCAGGCGTAAACCTGCCCCGCGCGGAAGCGCTTCTCGCCCATGTCGGCAAGCAGCGAAGAAAGCTCCGGAAGCGTCAAATCCGAGAGGGAAAAAATGTCACATTTTTTCCCTCCCCTGTCATCCTGAGCGAAGCGAAGGATCCCGTCGCTTCTGTCATCCTGAGCGAAACGAAGAACCCCGTCGCTTCTGTCATCCTGAGCGGAGCGAAGGATCCCGTCCGGCCTCTCCAACGTCTCCCCCGGCATCACTTCTCCCTCCGGAACCTTGCAATGAAGAACCCGTCCGTGGGATGGATACCCGGCAGAAGCTGCAAAGTCCCCTCCTTCGTCGCAAGGCTCTTCAGCTCCGCCGGAAGATACGGGTCGAGGTCCTCCAGCTGGAAGGAATAGTTCTTTAAGAACCAATCCACGTTCAACTGGTTTTCAGGCGCACTCACGGTGCACGTGCTGTAGACCAGAACGCCGCCCGGCTTCACATAGGAAGCCGCGTTGTGTAGGATCTTGCGCTGGAGCTCTGCCAGCTCCCGCACCCGTATCTGGGTCACGCGGTATTTGATGTCGGGCTTCCGCCCGATCACCCCAAGCCCCGAGCAGGGAAGATCGCAGATGACAAGATCCGCCCTCCCCTCCGACTCCGGATCATAGACAAGAGCATCCATCACCCGGGGGCGGACATTTGTCAAATTCGCGCGGGCGACATTTTCCTCGATAAGGGCGACCTTCTGCGCGGAAATGTCCCGCGCCTCGACAAGGCCGCTGCCTTTCAGCTTGTCCGCAACGTGGAGGCTCTTGCCGCCGGGGGCCGCGCAGAGGTCGAAGACCACGCTCCCCTCCGCCGGATCCGCCACCTCGGCGACCAGCATCGAGCCGAGGTCCTGCGGGAAGATCCAGCCCTTCCGGAACGCTTCGAGCGAGGGCAGGAAGCTGTAATCCGCCACGTTGAAGGCATACGGAAGGCAGCCGGCGGGCTTGACGTAAGCCCCCTGGGCGCGCAGGCTCTCCAGAATCTCCGCCCGCGTGATGCCGTCGGTCTTCAGACGGATCGTCGTCGGGCGAGGCTCCATGAGGGCCGCCAGCATTTTCTCGGTGACAAATTCGCCGTAGGCATCCACCCACTCCTCGACGATCCAGCGCGGGGTCGAGTAGGCGACCGTGAGAAAGCCGATCAAGTCCTTCTCGCGATCCGGATACGGGACCACCCCCGGATGGCGGGAGACGTTTCGTAGGACGCCGTTCACGAAGCCCTTCAAATTGTAGAAGCCGCGGCTCTGGGCGAGCTTGACCGCCTCGTTGACGGCGGACGCGTCCGGCACCGAGCGCATGAAACGGATCTGGTAGACCGCGCTGCGGAGGATGTTCGCGATGACGGGCTTCATCTTCGCCACCGGCACCTGGGAGTAGCCGTCGATGATGTAGTCCAGCTCGATGAGCCGCTCCACCGTGCCCTCCACAACCCGGGTGATAAAGGCCCGGTCGCGCTTGGTCAGATACTGGTACTTCTCCAAAGCCCCATGGATGGCATTCTGGCTATAGACGCCATCCCGCAAGATGGCCAGGAGAATGTCTAAAATAATCTCTCGAATATTTGTCATGGTGAATTCCCCTTTTGCGAGGAAAATAGCTGTTAGCTATTAGCTTTTGACTTTGTAACTAAACAAAACTCCCGTCGAAAATGGATGCATTTACGCCAGAAGGTCACCCAATGTCAAACGCATCCCTTCCGATTTTATGCCCCCGCAGGAACTCGGCTGTGGACATCCGGCGTTTGCCTTCCATCTGGATTTCCTTAAGAATAAGGCAGCCGTCGCCGGTCCCGACGGTCAAAAGGCCCTCCGGGTGAGGCAGGATTTCTCCTGGAAGCAGGGACACGATGGGTGCTTCTTCGGAAACCTCCGCCTGCCAGATACGCAGGTTCTTCCCCGCAAGGCTCGTGTAGGCCCCCGGCCAGGGAGAGAACGCGCGGATTTTCCGCTCGATCACCGCCGCACTCTCCATCCAATTGATATGGCCGTCCTCTTTCTTTAACATCGCGGCGTAGGCCGTCGTGCTCTCCTTCGGCTGCGGGACGGGGACAAGCTCCCCGGCAAATACCTTCGGCAAACTTTCCACCAAAAGCTCCGCCCCAAGGGCCGCCAGCTTGTCAAATAAGCTCCCGCCGGTCTCGTCCTTCGCTATCGGAATCACCTTCTGCGCAAGGATCGCCCCCGTATCGAGGCCCTCGTCCATTTGCATGATGGTCACGCCCGTCTCCGTCATGCCGTCAAGGATCGCGTGCTGGATCGGGGCCGCGCCGCGGTAGGCGGGAAGCAGGGATGCATGGACATTGAGGCAGCCGAACCTCGGAATTTCCAAAAGCTCCTTCGGGAGGATCTGCCCGAAGGCCGCCACAAGGATGATGTCAGGGGCAAGCTCGCGGATTTTCGCGACCTCCTCCGGCCGCCGTACCCGCTCGGGGGTGAGGACCGGAATGCCGCGCATGACGGCCAGCTCCTTCACCGGGCAGGGGACGGGCTCCTTCTTCCGGCCCTTCGGGCGGTCCGGCTGCGTGACGGCCGCGGCCACCTCATAGCCCGCGTCCAGCACCGCCGCAAGAATCCCCGCCGCAAAATCCGGCGTTCCCATAAAAACAATTTTCATCGAAACCACCTCCAGTCCCCGATTCCCCCTGTCATTCTGAGCGAAGCGACACCTCAGCGTACCGAAAACAGTCCGGTGGACTGTTTTCGGTAAGAATCCCCTCTCAGTCAGTGCCTTCAGTGCTGACAGCTCCCCCAGAGGGGGAGCCAAGTGCGACGGATACAGCGCTTACGGCAAGGAAAACCGATTTCCCGTCACCGATTCTCCGCATTCGCCCTGTCTTCCTCCACCTGCACGTCGTGGATTTCGCCCTCGACGAGCTCCATGTACATTTTCCCTTCCAGATGGTCAATTTCATGGCAAAAATCGCGGGCCAGAAGATCCTCGGCCTCGTAGCGCACCGGCTGCATGTCGCGGTCAAAGCCCTCGACGACTACGCGCTTCGGGCGCGTCACCTTCCCGTACTTGCCGGGGTAGGAAAGGCAGCCCTCGTCGTCTGTCTGCGAGCCCTCGCTCTCGACGATGCGCGGGTTGATGAGCACCCTCGGGTCGTCGCCCGCATCCACGACGATAATCCGCCGAAGGACGCCCACCTGCGGCGCCGCCAGGCCCACCCCGCCGGCATCGTACATCGTGTCAAACATATCGTCGATGAGCTCCTGGAGCCTCGGGGTCATCGCCTTCACCTCTTTGCACTTCTTGGTGAGGACCGAGTCCCCAACAACCCTAACCTTGCGAATCGCCATGATAATTCCTTCCTTTCTCTTTTGGCAAATGAGCCTTAACGTCGTCTTTTTCGCAATTGTTTCCAACTGTATGGCTGAAAGCATAAAAATGGACATCATCCATACGAAAGGCTTGTCATTCTGAGCGAAGCGACGCCTCAGTGTGCAGGAAACAGTCCAGTGGACTG
>CADCQU010000046.1 GCA_902803635.1 uncultured Lachnospiraceae bacterium
CTCCGACCGATCCTCGTTGAATCAGCCACATTTGGCGTTTTCAAGATTTTGGACTGACTTTTCCTCCGACCGCTCCTCGCTGAATCAGCCACATTTGGCGTTTTCGAGATTTTGGGCTGACTTTTCCTCCGACCAGCTCCGGCTGAATCAGCTACATTTGTCATTATCAAGGTTTTCAGCTGACTTTTCCTCCGATCGATCCTCGTCGAATCAGCCACATTTGCCGTTTTCGAGATTTTGGGCTGACTTTTCCTCCGACCAGCTCCGGCTGAATCAGCTACATTTGCCATTTTCAAGGTTTTGAGCTGACTTTTCCTCCGACCGATCCTCGTCGAATCAGCTACATTTGCCATTTTCAAGGTTTTGAGCTGACTTTTCCTCCGGCCTGCTCCCGATGTATCAGCTACATTTGCCATTATCAAGGTTTTGAGCTGACCAAGGGAGCCACAAGGCTCTCTCTTTTGTTCTGCGAAAGATTCTTTATGTGTTCCCCTTGTAAAGAGTCCTTGCAAATGATACTATTTCCTTGTAATAATGACTGTTCTCTATCCCAATAGCCGAACAGGAAAAACGCCCCTGAAAGCCGGCACCGACTACACGGTCAAATACTCCTCCGGCCGGACAAATGTCGGAACGTACAAGGTCCTGGTCACGCTCAAGGGCAACTTCCAAGGCTCGAAAAAGGTAGCCTTCAAGATTGTGAGAGCCTCGCAGCCGATGACGGTAAGCGTCAAAGCCAAGAGCGTGAAGTTATCAGCCGTCACAAAGGAGGCGCAGCTCGTCTCCGGCGCGATCACCGTGCAGAAGGCGAAAGGCGCCGTCACCTATCAGAAGGTGGAGAAGGGTTCCTCCCCCGCCCTCATCGTCGGGAAACTCAGCGGAAAGATCAAGGTCAGGAAAGGTACAAAGAAAGGTACCTACCTGGTTCGCGTGAAAGTAACGTCAGCCGGGACTCGCAACTACAAAGCCGCCAGCAAGATTGTGACCGTGAAGATTGTCGTTAAATGAATAAGGCAGAGGGAGATGTGCTTGCTTCTTTTCGTGTTCACTTTCTTTTTGAAGCTTTAGACTCTCTTTCGATAATCATCACAGGTTGAACATAATTCTTCTATAGTATAGAAAATGGATTGAGAAACATCCATATCTCCCCCTTATGTAAATGAACGGAAAAGAGAGCCGCGAGGCTCTCTTTTTCGTGTTTTGGAAGATTCTGAGATGAGACAAGGGACGATTCTCTGTCTCCTCTTGATATAAGTTCTCAGTCTCTTACTAATCCCTCCAGGTATTCTGCGATTCCGTCCTCATCATTTGAACCAATAGTAATATCGGCAGCTTCCTTAACCACATCCAGGGCGTTGCCCATTGCAACTCCTGTACCGCACATCTTAAGGCTTCCGATATCTGCCAGGTCATCACCGAAAGCGGTTATATTTTCAAGACTTACTCCTATCTTTTCACTAAGCTTTCTGATGGCTGTCTCCTTGGTGATTCCGGCCTTCGTAACCTTATACCAGTCACCATCCGTGAAATGTATAAAATCACAGTTCACCAGTGCCTTCTCTAATTCCTCTGCCTTCTTTTCATCAGTTATCTCAAAGCATATCTTAAGAGTTGGTTTTCTGAAATCCTTAAAGTCAGTAAATATACTTTCACCCCAGCTCTTTTCAAGTTCGTCCTGTGGTGGAATGTGATTACGATAATACTCTGCACTTTCATCTGCAGTATCTGCTGTAATATAGATATCACCCACAATTTCTCTGGCCTTAGCTATAATCTCTGCAGTTTCATCTACGGTAAACCCTTCAACGACAATCTTCTCTCCATTCAGACTTACCTGAGCTCCGCCGCTTGATATGATGAAATCCGGCGCAAGACGATGTATAAAGCTTCTGCTGTTGCTCTCACTTCTTGAAGTTGAAACACCGATTATATATCCCTTCTCCCGGGCTGAAAGAACTGCCTCTACTGTCCTGTCAGATATGGTCTTATCCGTTTTAAGCAGCGTTCCGTCAAGATCAAACAGCAGTACCTTCTTACTATCCTTAAGCCATCCCTTCTCGATGGCTCTTTCAATGTTATCCTCTATCCATTCATACACACGGGGCATAAAGCTGCGTATGACCGCCATTCTCTTTTCAACAACGGCTCTGTTGGTTCCACTTTCAACCCAGGTAAAACCATCTGTAAGTGTGTTATGAAGAAATGGTTGAAGTCTGTCCATACATGCAGCATACTTTGCATCAGGAGTCTCCATTGCATCAAACTCTTCCCAGAGATTTCTGATTATAGTCCCCTGCTCTTCCGGCAAAAGATTAAAGAGCTTTTCCGCTGCAAGTTTTTCTCTGTCAACCTTATCCTGATTAGCCTTTACGTCATAAGCAAAGGTATCTCCTGCATATATCTCTATAAGATCATGTACCACACACATCTCGACGGCACGGCTTACATTTACAGGTTCTGCCGCATATTCTTCAAAAAGCATAGCCATTACTGCTATATGCCAGGAGTGCTCCGCATCATTCTCTCTACGGCTCTTATCTATCAGAACCGTCCTGCGAAGAATTCCCGTCATCTTATCGATTTCGACAGTAAACTTAAGCTGCTGATCCAGTCTCACATTTCCACTTGATAAAAAGTCTTCGATGCCCACGTTTTTTCCTCCATATTAATCTAACCAATCGTCACTCTTCCGATATTACAGCTGCGGCAGATCATCCCGGCAAATGAGCACAAAATTATTATCCGAGTGATTCACGATTTCGGCAAATGCCTTGCTTCGAAGATACGGAGTGTTCTCATCGATAAAGAAAATCTTGTCATGTGCCCTGCGCAAATAACTCTCCCAGTCCATCACGTTGGGTACTATACATTCCTTCTCGCAACGCAGCACGATGCTGGAGCTTTTCCCACCCGATTATAGTCCTCAAGCATTCGAATCAGCTGCATTTTTCCCGTAGGAGACAGGGGACAGGCCCTTTTCGAAGCAGAACAGCCTTTTTCGCTGGGATCACCTGAATAACCTCAGAAGAATCTTATATCCTCTGCGAGCATTCTTCTTCATAGAGCCCCCGCAGGTAGTCCGGCCCTTCTTTCCATATTTCTGTATCGAAGTCAAATAAATCTTCGTATGTTCTGGATTGAGAAAAGTCCAGCATTGCCTGTTCAAAGGGGATGTTTTTTTCTAATGAATATGTGACAAGCATGCAGCGCATGACGGTTATAGCAGTAGCCTCTTTTTTTTCACTCGTTATGAAATCATTCATTGCTTCCATACCGTTCACTCCCTACAAACTGCAAAGAACGGAGGGCATCCTCGGTTCTGAAACAGAACTGATCTTTGAGCCTTTCCGGTTCAAGAAGTTCAATTGTGATACGATCCGCTTGCTCTGTTCCGGGCAGACCGTATGTTCCTGAGACATAGTTGTTCAGGGTTATGGCTGTTTGATCGTCCGCAACTTTCCCACCAATAATGTCTACCATTGCAAATTTTTTTCTCAATTCAGGAAACAAGTCCTTGTTTCGATTACAAGCAGCAAAATGAAGCCATTCCGCATCAGCATCCTCAAAAATGTGGATGAAGAGGTTCGGATTTGGCAGAAACTTGAAAATGGAAACCCGTCCGTCAGAATCCTTCATGTTTCCAGAAATAATCCCTCGCCGTTTTGCTTTCCGAACAGACGCAGGGACGTATGATTGAGCCTGCTGTAGCGAGGACGTGACATAGAATCCTTTTCCAAAATCAAGACCATGCCTGCACTTCGATAAATCGATTTCTGACACTTCGATATAGCTTCCATGGTAGAAAATACCATCGTCCGGAATTCTAATCATACAAAAACCCCCTTGCTACGGAGAACGTCCTCCACTTCATTAAGTGCGCATTGATAACTGCTGACGTGCAGAAGATCGTAGCAATCGGAAATAAATCCGAGAAGGTCATACTTTTTGAAAAGTTCCGCACATTTCTTTGGGGACATATTCCATTTTTTCTGAGCTTTTCGAAATACCCAGCATTGCATATCAGCAATAGCTATTTGCTGTTGACTCATTTTAAATACCTCACTTTGAATACACAAGCATAATAATTATATGCATTATTTCATAAATCCACTATTCAATCGCGCCCATCCTGTTGGCCACCTCTACCTGCTCAAACATGTTGTAGGCCAGGACAGCCGCGACGGAATAGTTGATGGTCAGACAGCGATAGGTAGAGAAAAGGCCTACGTAAGAGGTCGGCATGGAAAACGCCTCGAAAGCAATCACCCAGCTCGCGGTGGTTCCCGGGGACGCCAGGGACATCTCCAGAGTCAGGAACATCAGCACGAAGAAAAAGGTGATGGAGAGCGGCATGCCAATCATCTCCGTCATCAGAACCGTTGCCAGAATCACGTTGACAGTCGTTTGCAAAGCCAACATAGCCGACGACATGGGAATCCAGAACGAGGAAAATTCCGGCTTGATGTGGAATTCCTTTTTCGAGGTTTCATAAATCTGCTTGAGCGGTGCGTCCATCGAGGCCGTTGAAAAGCCCGTAAGAAGGATTGGCTTTACCTTCCTCATAAGCTCCGAAGCCGGAATCCTGGTCTTGACCGTTGTCAATCACCTCGTTATCCAGCTCTTCCATATTTCGGCAAATGTTCCCGGTGTTCAGCACGGTAATCTCGAATTCACCCTCCCCGAAATCCATGAGATATCCAAGCCGCACGGTGACATCCTTTTGCTCTGCAATCTTGAGCAGCCAGCGTGCGCAATTATTCCCGCAGGCAGACGCATTAAACACGTGTTCGGAATCATGCGCAATAAGAATCAGCGTCTTCACGCCTCCGGAAAGCCTCTCCGGAGGAATCGGGCCGAGAACAGGGCTCTCAATCAAATACGCTCCGCGAACCACGGACTTGTTATATTTATCATTATAAGCCTCAGCCACAAAATGCACAAGAAAATAAGAAAACGGTTTTTCCCTTTTCGTCATTTTGTCTTCACTATCTTTTTAGAAGCTTTAGATTCTCTTTCGAACCTGGTCACAGTTCGAACATATTTCTCCTGTAGTATAGAAAATGGATTGAGAAACATCCATTATCTCCCCCCCTTATGTGAATGAACGGAAAAGAGAGCCGCGAGGCTCTCTTTTTCGTCGGGAAAATGCTAAAAATCGTATCTTCGTTCAGGACATCATCCGCGGCAAAAGCGTAACAAAGCAAGCCTTGCCCCCGATGGAATCGTATCTGACTCGTTTCCAGTGCCGCTGGCGTATCTACTGCCTCCTGCGAATTACGGTATTCCTCGCATTTTGCGTAAACCCGCAGCGGAGGGCGGTGTTTTGGGAGCCCTGGTTGGATGCCGCATGGGCCCAGACCGGCTTTTTGCCGAGGCTGACAATGTGCTCGCACATTTGATTTGCCAGGAGAGCGGCAAGGCCTTTTCTGCGGTAGGCCTCCTTTGTCTCGACGCCGATATCGATCTCGTCGGAGCTTATGGCCGCCGAAAAGGCGACGGCGGCGACATTTGCCTTGTCAAATGCAGCGTAGCCGAAGCCGTTCGAAAGGAAGCGTTCGGGCGACTCCCAGGAGAAGGACGGGACAATCCGGCCCGTGATGCTTCCTATGTTTTCCGGGGTAATCGATTCAATGCGAAGCCCGCCTGCCATCATGGGAAGCTTTCCATTTCCTGGCTGATGCCAGGAATACTCCACTCTTTCATCCATCGAGACCTCTTTGCCGCGGAAGAACGCGGTGACGGCGGGGTCCGAGGTGATCAGAACCAGCCGCCTGCCGTTTTGGCCTGCAAGCATTTTGGCATAGATATCCTCCAAAAAGGCGGCCGAGGCATTTCCGGAGATGTATCCAAACCCGCAGAAATGCCAGAAAAACACGGCTTCCACTGCGGAGCCTTCGTTTACATAGATATCACCCACCTGAAAACCCTCCGCAATCGAGCAGGGATAGACCCTGTTGGCCTTATTTGCCCCCGCCCAGGAGAGAAAGGTTTTATACTCGTTTTCCGCTATTTTTTTCATCTCTTACTCCCCTTTACGTCGCCTTCATAAAAAGACCTGCGGACAGGTTTTCTCCTGCCGCAGGTCTTTCATTTGTCAAATTATGAGGCTGTCATCAGGCCTTGTTCATCTGGGCGGCGACCTCGGCGGCGAAATTCTCGACCTTCTTCTCGATGCCTTCGCCGGTCTCGTAGCGGACATAGCCCTTGACCTTCAGGTTCGCGCCATTTGCCTTGGCGACCTGGTCGACGTACTTCTGGACGCTCTGCTTGCCGTCCTCGGCCTTGACATAGACCTGGTCGAGCAGGCAAATCTCGGAAAGCTCCTTGTTGATACGGCCCATCACGATGCCCGCGATGACCTTCTCCGGAGCGTTCGGCTTCTCGTTCTTCGCCGCGACAAGGAGGATCTCCTTCTCCTTGGCAAGGTAATCCGCATCCACTTCCTCGCGGGAGCAGAACTTCGGACGCATGGCGGCCGCCTGCATGGCGACGTTCTTAGCCATCTCACGTATCTCATCGTTCACAACGTCGGTCTCGACGTCCACAAGGACGACGATCTTGCCGCCCATGTGCGTGTAAGAGGCGACAAAGCCGTTCTCTTCCTTCACGCGGGTGAAGCGGCGGATCTTGAGGTTCTCGCCGATGGTGGCAACCTCGGCCGTCAGGCGCTCCTGCACGGTCGTGCCGTCGGCCATCGTGGTGGCCATGAAGGCATCCATATCATCGGTGTCGGTCGCGACGACCTGCGCGGCAACGTCGGCGACAAATTTCTGGAACTTCTCGTTCTTCGCAACGAAGTCGGTCTCGGAGTTGACTTCGACGGCAACGCCGGTCTTCTCATCCTCGGAGACGCAGGCAAGGCAGAGGCCTTCGGCCGCGATGCGGTCCGCCTTCTTCTGGGCCTTCATGATGCCGTTCTCACGGAGCCAGTCAATGGCCTTCTCCATGTCGCCGTCCACCTTCGTGAGGGCCTTCTTGCAGTCCATCATGCCAGCACCGCTCTTCTCGCGAAGCTCTTTTACCATTGCAGCTGTAATAACACCCATTTGCTTTTCCTCTACTTTCCGAAAATGCCCGGCCCTATGCATCGGGCCGGACGTTTTCTATTCTATTTCCTCTGCACGATACTTATCCAGAAGCTTTCACCCATCATATGCCTGCGTTATTTGCATACAGATAAGGAAAGCTCCCCGAAAGAATTCTCCCAAGAAGCCAAATATAAGGCTTCCGGCGTACAGATTTTCTCTATTGTTTTGATTGTTTCAAACAATTATTCCGCGTCCGGATATGCGGTGTAGCCTTCCTCCGGGATTTCTTCCGGATCGGCGGCCATCATGCCCTGGTTCGCCTCGACAACCGCGTCGGCCATCTTGGAAACGATGAGCTTGACGGCACGGATGGCATCGTCATTGCCCGGGATCACGTAAGCCAGCTCTTCGGGATCGCAGTTCGTGTCGCAAATGCCGATGAGCGGGATGTGCAACGTGTGGGCTTCCTGCACGCAGATGCGCTCCTTCTTCGGGTCAACGATGAAAATGGCATCCGGCAGCTTCTTCATCTCGCGGATACCGCCGAGGTTCTTCTGCAGCTTCTCAAGCTCCTTCTTGAGCTGGAGGACTTCCTTCTTCGGCAGGACGTCAAATGTCCCGTCCGCGGCCATTTCCTCGATGTCCTTCATGCGGCGGATACGGCTCTGGATAGTGCGGAAGTTGGTCAGCATGCCGCCGAGCCAGCGCTCGTTGACATAGTACATGCCGCAGCGCTCCGCCTCGGTGCGAATCGCGTCCTGGGCCTGCTTCTTCGTACCGACGAAGAGGATCTTGCCGCCGTCCTTGACAAGGTTGACCACCGCGTTGTACGCGTCGTCCACCATGCCGACGGACTTCTGCAGGTCGATGATGTAGATGCCGTTACGCTCGGTGTAGATATACGGCTTCATCTTGGGGTTCCAGCGGCGGGTCTGGTGACCGAAATGCACGCCGGCTTCGAGCAGCTGCTTCATGGAAATAACGCTCATTTTTTTCTCTCCTTCTTGTTTTGGTTTTTCCACCCACAGGCTTCGGGGCGCCAAGACCCTGGATACCGTTTTCCACGCCGAAAGCTTTTCTCGCTTCCTGGCGATTTGAAGCGGAACCTTCCGGGCACCGAATGGAGCCATCCGCCTGTGTGCTTTTGTGATAGTTAGCAACTTGCATATAATAACACGACAAATGCCAGCCCGTCAAGCGTCGGACTGGCATTTGATAACAAATTTTTTAGAGCTTGTTGACCCGGGCCTTCTTTCTGGTTACGAAAAGGAGGAGGGCGATGAGGAGGATGCCGCTGATGAGGATTGTGGGGATGACGGCCGCCTCGCTGCTCCAGAGGTCGCTGGCAATATAGTTGAAGAATTCGCTCATCATGTTCGCGCCGAGGTGGGCGAGGATGGGCACCAGAATCGTTCCATAGTGCTCATACAGGATGGCAAAGATAATCCCGAGGAGGGTGGCATAGAGGAACTGGACGAGGTTCCCATGGAAAATGCCGAAGGCCGCCGAGGAGAGCAGGATGGCCAGCGGGACGTTGAGGTAGTCGCGGAGCCGTCGGTACACAAGCCCCCGAAAAAGCATGTCCTCGAAGATCGGCGCCACGAGTACTGTTCCGAAGACCATTAAGGCCGGATCCGAGTAGGTCATAATCTGACGCTCCATCTCCTCGTAGGCCGGGTCCATGGAGCTGACATCGAAGATGGCGAGGAGCCAGTTCCCGAAAATGCAGGCGAGCGCACCCGCAAGGACGGCGACAAAGAGCCCGATGAGCCAGTTGTTCGGCTTTTTCAGAATCCGGTCAGTCCAGCGGAGAGCCTTCCGCTTCCGCTCGTCCGCCCAGAAGAGGAAGAAGACCAGGATGAAGGCGATGCCATCCGCCGCGATGGTGATCTGCGGCGTGTAGGTGTAAATCAGCCTTTCAATCGATCTTGCATCGAACGCGCTGCCCTGCGAGGCGCCGACGACGAAGGTGAGGAAAACGGCGGCCAGAATGCCCACGAGCTCCATAATCAGGAACGCGGCAAGCGGCGGCCAGATGACGCGCCAGAATGCAAGGAAGGGGTGGTGGTCCCGGCTCTTTCGGTAGCCCATCCGTCCGGGCTTTTCCTCCTCCATAGAAGTCAGCGGCTGCATTTGTCCTGCGCGTGCATACTCCCACGCATTTCCATACGGAACCTGTGCATTTCCGTTCGGAGCATAGGGCCAGGCCGTCCCGTAAGGTGGCTGTGCGTTCCCATTCGGATACTGAGCATTCGGATACGGAACGTTTCCATTCGGATACTGCGCATTTCCGCTCGGATACTGTGCGTTCCCATTCGGGGCATAGGGCCAGGGCTGCGTTACCGGGTACGCAGGCACGTAGTTGGGCGGAACATCCGCCCAGGACGGCGTATCGGCCTGCGGCTTTGCCTGCAGCCTCCAATCTGCACGTCCAACAGTTTCCCCGGGAATCGCAAAGCCTCCATTTGCCTGTCCGACAAGGACGTTCCGCAGTTCCGCGACACTGTCCACGATGCAGGCCGGCCAGGCATTTTCCAAATCCTCCCTTGTCCCATAGCCGTAGGAGACGGCGATGGACTCGATGCCGGCCTTTTTGGCCCCCTCGACATCGTAGACGGTGTCGCCGACGAGGACGACCTCGCTTCGGCGGTCCTGCATCCCCAGAAGCTGAAGGGCCTCCCCGAGGATGACCTCCTTGTGGGCTTTCTTTTCCGCAAGGTCGCAGCCCGCGACCACCTCGAAAAATGGACGGAGCCCGAAATGCGAAAGCACGGTCTCGCACATGGGCTGGGGCTTCGAGGAAGCCACCGCGAGGCGAAAGCCCCGGGATTTCAGCTCTGCAAGAAGCTCCGGGATTCCCTCGTAGGGGCGGTTTTCGTAAATGCCCACGGGCACGTAACGTTCCCGAAAGAGCCGAAGGGCCTCGGCCGCCTGCTCCTCGTCAAGCTTCGCGTAGTCCTGGAACGTCTCCTGCAGCGGCTGCCCGACGAAGCCGCGAAGCGCACTTGGATCCTCGACATGGATTCCGAAGCCCTTCTCCAGCGCGTACGCGGCCGACTTCGTGATTCCCTCTGCAGAATCGGTCAATGTTCCGTCCAAGTCAAATAATATCGTATTCCACATAAGCTTACCCCACCGCAAAATAGGCGTCGATTCCATTTGCCAGACCTGTCGCGATGGCCTGCTGGCCTTCCGGGGAGGCCATGTAGAGGTCCTCCTGGGGGTTGGTCATGAAGCCCATCTCAACGATGGCGACGGGCATGGTGGCCCAGTTGATACCGGTCATGTTGTCCTCGTAGAGATTGTCCAGGGCCTTCTGCCCGGTGACCGCGCACTGGTTGTCCTTAAGCAGCTGGCAAAGGCGGCGGCTGCCGTCGATGGCTTCCCTCGTAAGGTAGGGGTTACCCTCGGTCGGCCCGTAGCAGAGCACGCCGTTGATCTCCGTATTTTCAAGGCCGTTGCAGTGGATGCGGACGAAAATGTCGGCATTTGCCGCAGTCGCAAGCTGGGCACGCTGCACGTTGCTCAACGTCACGTCATTTGTCTCGCGCGTCATGACAACCTCGTAACCGCGCTCCTTCAAGATGTCGCGGAGGAGCTGGCTCACCTCGAGGTTCACCTGGTACTCGGTTTTCCCGGAGGTTGCACCCTCAGTCCCGCTGGTCACGCCCTGCTTCATCTCCGAAGAGCCGGGCGCAATGGGTTCGAGGTCCGTAATCTGGGTCAGCTCATGGCCCGGATCGATACAGACGATTTTAGTGGCGACGGCCGGGGTATTTGTCGGCTCGGCCGGAGCGGTGGTCGGCTCCGCCGGAGCAGTCGTCGGCTCGACCGGGGCCGTCGTCGGCTCGGCCGGAGCAGAGGACGTTGTCGAAGTGGTTGGGATAGAGACAGCGGACGAAACCGCTTCGGAAGAAGACGCTGACGTGACTTTGGAGACTACCGAGGAATCCTTCTGCCCGGAATCCGTGCTTACGGTTCGTGAGGAGGTGCTTTCGGTGCTCTTCCCAGACCCATTTTTCTGGCTTTTCTCCACCATTTTCACCGCAAAAATTCCGATGAGGGACATTACCAGCACCAGGGCGGAGACGAGAAGCCCGATGGCAAGCCGCTGCTGTTTCTTGCGATATTTCTTCATATTTCTTATTTTTCCTCCAATATTTTACATCCTCTCCGGTGCGGAGAAGCCGAGAAGGTCGATGGCCTTCGTGAGCACGGCGAAGGTCAGCACGAGAAGGCTGAGGTAACCGGCGCGTTTCTCCTCGTCCGGCTCGGAGAGAATCTTCGTCTCGTGGTAGAAACGGTTGAAGTCATTTGCCAGCGCATAGACGTAGGCGCAGATCTTGTGGGGCGCGAGCTCCTCCGCGGCCTTCTCGAC
>CADCQU010000047.1 GCA_902803635.1 uncultured Lachnospiraceae bacterium
GCCGCAGCCGGCAAGGACAGTTGCAGCCATCGCCGCTGTCATGACTAAAGCAATTGTTTTGTTCTTCATAACTTTCCCTTTCTTTTGATAAAATAAGAACAATTGGTTTCCGTAACGAACCACCGATTCAAATGTCCCGGCACTAACCCGCTTCCATCTCGGACTATAAGCGGCACATAAAGTTTCGGATATTTTCGTTACCTTACCTTTATGTTATACATCAAAATCCTACTATATGTCAACCATACGATTTTCAAATACCCCTGAAATAATGACGAAAATTTAAGGAAATTTATCCATCATTTTTAGTAATTTTTACCAACAACTATGAAGTAGGGCGTTATATCCCTTTTGTGAACCTTTACAAACCCGGTTTTTCAAATATTATTCTTTGCTTTTTGTCAGATATACGCAAAGAAGTGAGCAGAAGATGAGTGATTCCCGCCTTCTGCCCACTGTTCTCGTTACCTGTTAAGCACAACATAGCTGCTAACTATTCGCTGTCTTTCCTCTTATTCGACCGTATACCCCTCCGCAACTTCGGAGAATTTCACATCGTCCCCGGCGACGCGGATGTTTATCCCCTCGCACCAGATGGCGGAGAGGCCCTTTGCCGGGAAGTCATCCTCGCCGAATTCCTCCGATGCATAGGGCGTCGCGGCCATGACCGCGAGGGCCAGGCAGCCTTCCTCCTTTGAAAGAAGAAGGAGGTCGCTTTTTGCCGCCTTTGGAAGCCCGTCCCTTTGGTCCACATACTTGGCCCTCGTAGAGCCATCAGTAAAGGTATAGCAGCTCTGTTTATCCAGCTCCGTGAGCGCGTAGTTCCGGAGCGCGGCAAATGCCGTCGGCGGGACGGCCGCAAGCTGCGCCACGATCCCGTCCTTCCCATTTGCCACATTCACGGAAAACTCTCCCTCCGACAGAAGGTTCACGCCGTAGCCATTTGCCGACTGGAAATAGCCTTGCGTCCAGCCCTTTTCGCGGAGCGCATCTGCCATGTCGTCGAGGATGGCCGCGTTCCGAAGATAATAGAGGTCCACGAAATTGCGGGTGCCGTGCTCCTTTGCGAAGGCAAGGTAGCGCTCACTGACATGCAGACAAATGCGTCCGCCGCCCAGAAGCTCGATGCGGATATCGTCCGGATTAGCCGCAAATGCCGCGACCTGGGCAAACTCTTCCTTCAAATCCGGGTTCTGCCAGGGGTCAAAGTCCACAGTCTCGCGATCCTCCGTGCAGGAGAAGATGCCATCGTAGCTCTCGTAAACCGGACCCAGGAGGTGGATGCGCGTCCCCAGCTCCTCCAGCTTCTCAAGGGTACGGTAGAGCTCCGGGGCAGCCTCGACCACGGTATTCGGATTCGCATTGAGGCTTGCCAAGTTGGCTTCGCCTTCCCCCGCCTCACTGGCCGCTCCCTTCGCCTCCGCCTCCTCGGCCGTTACCGCATACACGTAATCCGCCCGGCCGCAAAGCTGCGTATAAATCGTCGCAATCTCGGACGCGCGCTCCCTGGCCCCGTCGCCGGCGAGATAGTAGTGGAAGGAAATCTCCGAGGCGCAGCCAAGGACGTTGTCCGACTCCACGATCTTCCAGCCGTCCTCCCACTTCCTGGATTGGTAGAGCCCGATGCCGAGCGCGATCACGCCGATCACGAACAAAACCGCGATGACGATCAGCCTCTTTTTCACGTTCGGCGTCTGGACGTCTATATTTTTTACCGGCGGCAAATAAGGGTGCCAGCCCCTGCCCGAGGATCTTCCCATATCTTCTCCAATCGATAAAAAATCTAAAAAAACTAACTGCACGGTTAGCCCATAATGCAACGTTTTCTGTCATTCTGAGGAGCAACGCGACGAAGAATCCCGTCAAATGATAGCGAAAAAATTACGGGATTCTTCGCTTCGCTCAGAATGACATTGATTTTTACATACTATGGTATCGCTTTGCTCAGAATAACAACCATTTTACGTGGATGAAGGTTCCTTTTAATGAGTTCAATCGTACAGGTAGAAAAAATTTCGGCGCCCCAATGCAAACTTGGAGCGCCTGCTTTAAAAGAATTCCTACTACACCACCGCCAAAATCAGGAGGATGCCGAAGAGCAGGAGGATGACGGCCTTGAAGATAAAGCCGATGATCGCCCCCTTCTTCATCACCCTGTAGTTGCGGACATAACGGTTATGCAAAAATACGGTGGCCATGATGATGCCGAGAATCGAGAAGATAAAGGCCAGCACGCCGAGGAGCGGGTTGCCCGTATCCCCCTGCGGATGCTGGAGGATCGCGTCGGCCGCATGGATTTCCTCGGACTCGTCGATCTTTCGGTCAATCTCCTCCTGGTTATCGGTAATCTTAATCGACTTCACCGGGACATTTGTCTCGCGGATCTTTTTGTACTCCTCGATCTCCTTCTTGTTTCCGTAGACATAGTGGTTGTGGCCAATGTCCACAAGCTCCGGCTGATCGGTGCTGTAATCGTGGATCGAGGGATCGTAGGTGTAGAGCACCTTGTGCTTTTCGAGCTTCGGGTCCGGAATCGGGATAGCCGAGATCAGCGAGTGCGTGTAGGGATGGAGCGGGAAGTTGAAAAGCTCCTCCGACTCCGCCACCTCAACGATGTTGCCCTTGTAGATAACCGCGATCCGGTCCGAGATAAAGCGGACGACGGAGAGGTCGTGGGCGATGAAGAGGTAGGTGACGCCGTGCTCCCGCTGGAACTGCTTCATGGGGTTCAGCACCTGTGCGCGGATGGAGACGTCGAGCGCGGAAATCGGCTCGTCAGCGATGACGAGCTCCGGCTGCATGACCATCGCGCGGGCGATGCCGATACGCTGGCGCTGTCCGCCCGAGAACTCGTGCGGGTACCTTGTCAAATGCTCGGGCAGAAGGCCGACTTCCTCGATGATCTTTTCGACCTTCTGGACGCGGTCTGCCTCATTTTCATACAAATGGAAGTTGTAGAGGCCTTCGGAAATGATGTAGTCGACGGTCGCGCGCTCGTTGAGGGAGGCCGCCGGATCCTGGAAGACCATCTGGATGTTACGGATGACCTCGCGGTCGAGGCTCTTCGGGATCTTCCCGGAAATACGGACGCCCTTGTAATCAATCTCACCGGCCGAGCAGGGGTTGACGCGGATGACCGCGCGGCCCACCGTGGTCTTGCCGGAGCCGGACTCGCCGACGAGGGAGAAGGTCTCCCCCTTATAAATGTCAAAGCTGGCGTTCTTGACAGCCTTCACCGCGGCATCGCCGTGGCCGAAGGTAATGTCCACATTTTTCACCTGGAGCAGGATTTCTTTCCCGTCCTCGGTCATCGGCCCATGCTCTGGAAAATGGGCCGCGGAGGAAGAAAGCTGCTCTTGATCTTTTTTACCCAACTTCTTTTCCTCCTTCCTCCTCAATGTTGTACTCCGCCTTGAGCTTCTCGTGCGTGTCGCGGATCATCTCCGGCTTCTCCACCTTCGGCGCATCCTCCGCAAGGAGCCAGGTCTTTGCGTAGTGCGTCTCCGAGACCTGGAACATCGGCGGCTCTAAGAGCGTGTCGATCTTCATGCAGTACGGGTTTCTCGGCGCGAAGGCGTCGCCGACAATCTTGTTGTACAGCGAGGGCGGCGTGCCGGCGATGGAGTAGAGGGCCGTCGACTTCTGGGCGAGCTGCGGAAGCGAGCTAAGAAGCGCCCAGGTGTACGGGTGCCGCGGGTCGTAGAAGACGTCCTCAGCCGTACCAAGCTCGATAATCTGGCCGCCATAAAGCACCGCCACGCGGTCGGCAATATTGGCCACCACGCCAAGGTCGTGCGTAATGAAAACGATGGTATATTTCAGCTCCTTCTGGAGGTCCTTCAGGAGCTTTAGAATTTGCGCCTGGATCGTCACGTCGAGCGCGGTGGTCGGCTCGTCGCAGATGAGGATCTTCGGCTGGCAGGAGAGGGCGATCGCGATAACGATTCTCTGGCGCATGCCGCCCGAGTACTGGAACGGGTAATCGTCGAAACGGTTCTCCGCGTTCGGGATGCCGACCTTCTTCATCATCTCGTAGGCACGCAGACGAGCCTCGTTCTGGCTGACGTTCTGGTGCTTCATGATGATGGAGGAGATCTGCTTGCCAATCGTGATGATCGGGTTGAGGGAGGTCATCGGGTCCTGGAAGACCGTCGCGATCTTCTTACCGCGAATCTGGCTCCACTCGCGGTCGTCCTTGACGCGGGCCATGTCGTTGATGCGCATCCCCTTCATTTCCTGTCCATTTTCGGAAGTCACGCGGCAGCGGCGGATGCCCTCCGGATACAAACCATCGCGGTTTTTGTCCACGGAAAGATCCACACCCAGCTTCATCGCCTCGGAGGCATTTGCCTCAATCTTCTTCATAATCTTAACCTTGCGGCGGGACGGAAGCTGGTCCAGGGTCAGATAAATTTCCTTGGCGAAATCCCGGTCGATCTCCTTCTGCTTCGCTGTCGGTTCCGCCTGGCAGGCCTTGTCGTACTCCGCCTTCAGTGTGGACATCCGCGAATCGTACGAGGACTGGTAGCCCGTATCGTTTTTCAGGGCCTCCGCACGGCTCTTAATGAGCGCGGCGCGCTCCGCCTCGACATCCTTGATCTGCTTGTCGTAGGCATCGATCTCCGCCTGTTTTTGTTTAATCTTGTCCTTCTCCTTCTTCGGGTCGAAGGTCTGCTTGAGGTTCATCGCCTCGGTGCGCTCATAGGTCAGCTCCTTTGTCCGGGCCATGAACGCCTCGTCCTCCTCATCGCTGATGGAGCCCTTCGCCCGCTTCTCGGCCTCCAGCGCGAGAATCTTCTGGTAGACCTCCGAACCGTTGTACAAAAGCGCGTATTTGTCGAGGGTCTCGGCGATGGAGTTGATGCGGTTTTTGGCCTCGTCGTTTATGACCGTGGAAACGTCCGTCAGCTCCGGGTCATTAAAAATGACCGAGCCCTGGTCAATAAAGCCATTCTTGTCCAGCATGCCGGCAAAGGTCTTTGTGAAGACGGATTTGCCCGAGCCGGACTCGCCCACGATGGCGATGGATTCATTTTCATAGATATCGAGGGAAATGCCGCGGATGGCGGTCAGGATACGGCCGCGGACGCGGAATTTCACCACAAGGTCCCTTACGGACAGCAGTACTTTCTTATCTTCCATTGTCCGTCCCCCTTACATATGCGTCCTGGGATCCGAAGCGTCGCCCAGGTTCTGGCCCACCACGTAGAGAACCGTGGTGATGATGGACGCGACAACGACCGGCGACCAGAACTCAAACTGCCAGCCCGGCGTCAGCATCGCATTTTCCGCCTGGTAGATGAGGCGGCCGAGGGACATATCCGACATACCCATGCCGATGTAGCTGAGGAAGACCTCGTAGGAAATGTAGCTCGGGATTTCCGTCGCGACCAGGGTCACGATGACGCTCGTCATGAACGGCAGGATGTTGCGCGTCGCGATGCGCGTGATCGGCGTCCCGAGGCAGCGGGAGGCGAGATTGTACTCGCGGTCGCGGATGATGATGACCTGCGTACGGATGAAGTACGCGATCGCAATCCAGCCCGTGACCGTCAGGGCGAAGACCATCGTCCAGAAGCTCGCCGACATGATGAGCACCATGACGGAGATAAAGAGAATGTACGGGACGTTGCCGATGACGTTGTAGACCTGGGTCATCACGACGTCCACTTTTTTGGAGAAGCCCCAGACAGCGCCGACCAGGACGCCGATGGTCATGTTGATGACGGCCACGATGAAGGCCATCGTGATGGAAATGCGGGAGCCGAACCAGACCGCGTCAAATGTCGACTGACCGGAGGCGCCGGCGCCGAGAATCCAGTGGATGCTGAAGCCGAAGCGCTTGATGGCCTGGGACGGCAGCAAATGCTTCGCCGTCGCGTCCATGATGTTGGCCATGGGATCGTAGTGGACGAAAAGCGGATAAATGTAGGTGAAGGCCAGGATGATCGCGAAAATGATGAGGATGACGATGTTGACCTTTTTGCGGAAAAAGACGCGGAACACGCTCTTCCAGTACGAGTACCGGGGAGCCGTGATCTTCTCCGATTCCAAAGCGCTGTGGTCCACAAAGGAGAAAAGCTCCTCCCTGCTTAGGCCGGTTTCTTCATATATATTTCTCTTTTCTTCCATCACGCTCACCTCGCTTTCGATGTAAAGTTAATTCTCGGGTCGATCATGCTCATGAGCACGTCGCCGAGGATGATGGACGTAACGGAGAGGACCGCGTAGAAGAGAGTCACACCGACGATAACGCCGTTGTCATTTGCATTGATCGCTTTGGTCAGAAGGTTACCGGCGCCGGGAACCACGTACACACGCTCGGTAATGATCGCGCCGATAAGGGAACCCAGGATGGCGGCCGGGATACCATGGATGATCGGGATCGCGGCATTTTTCAAAATGTGCTTCGAGAAAATCTCGCGCTCGCTTAAACCGCCGGAACGCGCGAATTTGACATAGTCCGAATTCATCTGGTCGATCATGTACCGGCGCAGCCATTTCATCAGGTTCGCGATGGACGGGAGCGCCAGGGACACGATGGGCAGGATGTACATAAGAATCGTCACATGCTCCATGTCGAAGGTCGTCGGCAGGCCTATCCTGTAACCAATCGCCTTAAATAAGAAGATGTACGCCAGCGAAGGGACGGCGGAGATGAAGACGATGTAGACCGTACCGATCTTGTCCACCAGCTTGTCCTTGTGGAGCGCCATGAATATACCGAGCGGAACCGCCAGAAGATAAGCCAGGAGAACGGCAATGAAACCAATCACAAAGGAATAGCCGACCTTTGAGAAACCGCTCTTGACCGTCGTGACACTGGTGTAGTCGTCCACGAAACGGTCGCGGTTGACCGCGCTGGCATTCTGCGAGCCTTCCACGTATTTCGCGGTGTGCAGGTCGTCGGCGGAAACCTCCGTATGCCCCGAGGGATAGGTGATTTCCCGCATGACATAGGAGCCCTGCGCGGCGTTCATGGTTTCAAACACATCCACGCCCTGGTTGACGGAATAACTCTTGCCGAGATTAATCTTCATCAGGTTCTGGTGGATGTAGGGGAAGCACCCGTCAATATAGAAGAGGTACTTGTTGAGCGTCCCGTTCCCGATAATGGCCGGTGAAAACTTTTCCCCGCCATAGACCGGATCGTGGAGCGTGAACGTAAGTCCCCGGTCTCCCACGTCGCCGGACGCATAGTGGATATTGTCCACGGTGATAAAGCCCGTAAAATATTTGATGAGCCTCTCCAGCAGCGGTTTGTCCTTATAGACAAATAGCTGCTGCTGACCGCCATTTGCCACCTTTCTCGGCGTGGACATAATGGCATCCAAACGGACGACCTTATACCCCTGCGAGGTATAATAGTCCGTAAACTTCTTTACGTACTCTGCAACGACTTCGGAATCCTTGTCCGCCTTCCTTGCAAACCCGTTCGCGGCAGCGCGCTCTTCCTCGGTAATCCTACCGCTCCTTGCCTCCTCGGCCAGCCACTCCGTGTACGGGACGTAATCGATGTAACCGAACTCCTCCCAGCGGCGGTACTGGTACGCGACCTTGGCGTTGTTGCCGAGGTTCGTGTACGTCGGGTCCGCCTTGAAAATGAGCTGTCGGTCCATCAAAGAATAGATCAGAATCATCACAATCGCCACCACGATGATGATGGAGATGATGCTGTGGATGATTCTTTTTACAAGGTATTTTCCCATAGCCTGTCTCTCTTTTCTTCGCCCCCCTCGGAGCGTTGACCAACGTTGTTGTTTGTTTTAATTTATCATAGGAACACACTGTGGGAATGGCATAAAATACCACTCCCACAGCGTAATCAACCATGTAAGGCCGGAATAAAAATTAGAAGATGCCGAGAGCCTTGATCATGTAGCCGGCATAGTCGGGCTGCATCGTGTCAAGGTAGGTCTGCGGATCGCCGTAGTCCGGGCCCCAGCCGGAGAGGTCGCAGATATCGAAGTTGGCCTCGTTGCCGGTCTTGTAATAGTAGCCCGCATAGTACCAGTCATCGCTGGTCGCGCACTCTACCTTGTTGATGATGACAAGGCCGTCGGTAGCCGCCTCGACGCTCTTCTTGAGGGCCGCGCCGCGGTTGTTGTACTGCTCGGAACCGGTGAAGACCGGGAGGTCAAGGTAAATCGGGTTCTCCTTGGTGATCTCGACGCCTTCATTTGCCAGCTCCTCAACGGCGATGGCAAGCTCCTTGGCAACAGCTTCCGTGTTGTACCAGCCGTCATAACCGGAGGAAGAACCGATGCCGCCTTCCATCTCCGGATTCCAGACCATCGCCTTGACACCCTTCGCGTCAATCGTCGCCTGAACGATCTCGCCATAGTAGGTGCCCTTCTTGAAGGTGGTCTCCTTACCGTTAAGGTCAACCTTCACATCCTCTTCAAGCTGGACGAAGGTGCCGGGGGTGTAGCTGTTGATGAGGTTCGTGTACTTGAGCTCCTCGCCGACGGACTGGGCGTTGTACGCGCCGCGGTCAAGGCTCTGGAGGAGGGCACGGCGGAAGTGGACGTTCAGCATCGCCGCGCGGGCGCGTTCTGCCTCGTCCATGGTCTTGGAGGAGACAGCGACGGTCGCGTCGTTGAAGTTCGCGTAGGCAGTGCGGTTAACGTTGAAGAAACCCATGAAGGAGGTAGCGTTCGTACCGGCGATGTAGGCATGCTTGTCAAAGAGACCGTCCGCCTTGCACTGCTCGGTGGAGGAGCCGGTGAGGCCGGCGCCGGCAATCTGGCCGGACTTGGCATCGTTGTAGTTCTTCAGGGCATCCGTGCCATCGTTGTAGTACCAGGTCATCTCATGGATGTTGATGTTATCCTTGTTCCAGTAGCTGTCATTTGCCTTGAAAACAATCGTATTCTCAGCCGTCGCGTTGGTGACGAGGAACGGGCCATTGTAAGCGATGTGGTCCGGATCCTTGCCGTACACGTAAGACGAAGCCTCGGCGTCGTAGTCGGCGCCGAACTTACCGCCCTGGGAGGTGTAGTACTCACGGCTCATCGGGGCAAACACGCTGTAGCCGAGCATGGTCATGAAGAAGGGGCAGGGACCTTCGAGCGTGTACTCAACGGTGTAGTCGTCGAGAGCCTTGACACCGACGGTCTCGAAATCATCGGTCTCGCCGTTGATATAGGCATCCGCGCCCTTGATGTTGCAGCCGTCGGCGCCGACCAGATACTCCAGGCCGCCCATGGCATCCATCATGTGCTGCATGCCGGCGACGAAGTCGTCCGCCTTGACATCGGCAACCTTACGGCCCTGGGAATCGACC
>CADCQU010000048.1 GCA_902803635.1 uncultured Lachnospiraceae bacterium
CAGATTGCGCGGGACATTTGCCAGAAGCACCGCGGGGAGAACGCCATTCTGAAAAATGACCGCCTCATCGATGATCTGGTTCCCCTCCCCTTCTTCGTTCCCTACCTCCGCGCCGACCTCCGCATCGTAGCCAAATGCCGGACGGGATTTACTTCAGGTCTATATTTCCTTGATCTTGTGAACTGGCCCCTTGCCGCCAACCATGACCTCGACATTTTCCTTTTGGACCACATCGCCCGCTGGGACTTCGACGACCTCATCGATTTTGACCCCAGGGACGTAAAAAAGGCGAACATCCTCCCCAAGCGGAGCATTTTCTCCACCGACGACCTTGTCCGCCTCATGCTGCGCGAGCGCGTGGACACCGCATTCCAAAAAGCCTACAATGTCCCTCTCCGCCACCTCGGCGTCTCCACCTGGGACCTCCGTTTCCCCCGGAAGGAGCTCATCGCGCTGCCCATCTACTACGCGCAGCTTCCCGCCCGGCGGAGCGACGCTCTCATCCGCATCGCCATCAACGCGACAAATGGCCTCTCCGCGATGGTGATCCGCCGCGGGATTCATTTTCAGACGTTCGACTACGATTCCCGCAATATCCATCCCTTCGGCGAGGCCACGATGAACTCCATCCCCCTCCCCGTCCATGAACTTTCGGCAAATGAGTCCTACGCCTTCTACGGGGATAATCCCGAGGAGCTTATGTCCAGCCTTTCGCGAAGGATCCATGCAAATGGCCTCTCCGTCGATATGACCTCCGAGCCGTGGAAGAAGGTGCTGTAAAATAGTGTAGAGGGAACCTCTAACCTCCCTCGCGAGCCGTGTGCTGCCGAAGGCAGCTACATTCCTTACGCGGCTCTGTGAATATAAAAGAGCGGTTCCGAGACTTGTAATCTTCGGAACCGCTCTTTTTTACCTTCCAATAATCCGCGTGATATCGTTGAAGAGGACATAAACGGCGAGGAGGGCGAGGAGCGCGACCGCGACCAGCTGCACGGTCATCTCGACCTTCTTGTTGAGGGGCTTCCTCCGGATGGCCTCCACGGCAAAGAAGAGGAGCCGCCCGCCGTCAAGGGCCGGAATCGGCAGAAGATTGATCACGCCAAGGTTCGCGGAGAGAAGGACGATCATGTTCAGCATGTTGAGCCAGGTCATGAGCGGCCCCTCGTCCTTCACCGCATCGTAAGTCGTACCCACGACATCCACGATGCCTACCGGGCCCGAGAGGTCATTCACCGAAAAGCGTCCCGTAAACATCGCCGCAAGCGAGCGAAGCGTCGTCACGATCCAGTAGCGGATTTCAGAGATGCCGTAGCGGAGGACGCCAAGCGGCGTGGTCTTCTCACGGCCGAGGTTGTACGAAAAACCAAGCTTAATCTCGCTGCTCTCGTAGGGAGTGAACGACGTCGTGGAGGCATTTCCATCATGCGTGTAGCCGACCTCCACCTTGGAGCCGTCCATCGGGTGCGCCTGGAAGTATTCGTTCAAGGCCCGCCCGGACGTAATCTCGTTGCCATCGATGGACGTGATCACATCCCCTGTGCGAAGGCCGGCCCCGTAGGCCGGCGAACCCTCGCTGACCGTACTCAATTTGCAGGGATTTTCGTCCGCCATGTAGCTGATGCCCATCATGTAGCGGTACGACTTGGCCGGCGTGTATTTGATCTCCTGCTCCTGGCCGTCGCGCTTCACCTTGAGCGTGACAAGTTCCCCTTCCTTTAAATCGTTAAATGTAAACCAGGAGTCCACGTCCCGGCCGATGACCGTGCGCTGGCCCATGAATTCCACAATCTCGTCCCCGGCCTTAAGACCAGCCTCCGCGGCCGGCGAACCCTCGGTCACCGCCACGACCTTCGCCGGGTCATAGCCAATGACGCTGATGATGATCACCGCGCAGATAAAGGACAGAAGGAAGTTGAAAAATGGCCCCGCGAAAATGATGGCCGCCCGCTTTCCAAGCGACGCGGCCTGGAAAGAGCCCTTCTCCGGCTCCTTCGGCGGACCGTCCTCGTCTTCCTCCTCCTCGTCAAGGTCGTACATGCCTTTCATTTGACAGGAACCGCCGAAGAGAAGGAGCTTTAAGGAATAGCGGGTGCCCCGGAATTTGCCGGAAAGAAGCCTGGGGCCGAAGCCCATCGAAAACTCCTCCACCTCCACGCCATTCAGCTTCGCAACAATAAAGTGCCCAAACTCATGGAAGAGGATGAGCAGCGAAAAAATGAGAAACGCGATCAGCCATTTCATAGAAGAAAGAATCCTTTCGTAGATAATTTTGAAAAATATATCAGTATAAATGAGCAAATGCAATCCGCAAAGATTTCATTCGTTCACTACAAAACAGCAAGGAAACGCCGGCAAAGGCGTTTCCTCTGCAAATCCTACACTATCAAATTTCCATGTCTTTTCTGTGACGGAGAAAGAAAGTGGATATAAAAAATCTTATGAAGGTATTGCTTCGCTCAAAATGACAAGCCTTTTGTGCAGAAGACGAATCATTTTATGCGTTCAACCTTACATCTCGAAAAACTCACATCAGCCCGGTCGACGGCAGGAATACGAGGGCGAGGAAATAGATGACCGGGGCCGTGAAGAGCATGCTGTCAAAACGGTCCAGGATGCCGCCGTGGCCCGGGATGAGCCGTCCGTAGTCCTTGATGCCCTTGTCGCGCTTGATGCCGGAGGCAGCAAGGTCGCCGATGATGGAGATGAGGGCTCCCGCCGCTCCAATCACGGCATAAATGACGACCGGCTGCTGCACGATGAGGGCATAGATGATGCCGAGGACGGCCGCGCCGACGATGCCGCCAATCGCGCCTTCTACCGACTTCTTCGGGCTAAGGTGCGGCGACATTTTATGCTTTCCGATGAGGACGCCCGTGCAGTACGCCAAGGTGTCCGCGCCCCAGGAGCTGATGAAGATCAGCACGACGATGATGAGGCCGTTGGGCCTCTCCCGAACGAGGTAGAGGCAGCCGAGCGGAAGGGTCAGATACGCCATTCCAAAGAAGGCCCCCATGACCTGGTCGGCGTGGAACTTCGGGTAGGTCAGTACATAGACCGCAAGGACCAGAAGGAGCGTCAGGATCACGCTGACAAGCAGGTACTTCTCGCCAAAGATGAACAGGACAACCTCGTACACGATCGCGCCCACATAGGCCGCCGCAAGGAGGATGTTCATCTTCCCGAGGCTCTTCCCCTTTGTGGCAAGCTCGCCTCCCGTAAGCCCGATCGCGCTGTAGAGCTCCCACATCCCGACCAGCGTCAGGAACGCGATGGTGACCATGAGCACCGGCCCGCCCAGAAGGACGATGCCGACCGCAAGGGCTACAAGAACAATCCCGCTAATCAATCTGGTAACAAACATAACCTTTCCCTTCCTCTCATCCATTTTCGTCCCTTGGGCAAACAGCCTATCGTTTTCCCTCCGAACTGCCGATAATCTATCTGGCAAATGAGAACCGCCGGTCATCCCGGCATTTCCCCTATTCTACCACACTTTTCCCAAAAATGGGAAAGTTTTTGTTTTGTTGTTTTGGTAAAACATCAGACCAGCAACAGCGTCTCCGCCTTCTTGAGCCTGCGGCGGTATTGGAGGTAGAAGTCCTTCGTCCCGTCGTACGGAAGTAAATAAAATACTTTCAGTAAGACCATGCATTTTTCCTTGAAATCTGCGGCCTCCGTATCGGAGAATTTTTTCCGCAGCTTCGCAAGGAAATCGTGCCAGGAGAGAAGGAAGGCCTCGTAGGCGGGCAGCTCGGGCACATCTAAATAGGAAGAAATCCGAACTTTTGTTCTGGTCTTGCCCGGACAGGCCGCCGGGAGCACAAAATACGAAAAACCGCCATCGTGGTACTGCCTCCCGAGCGGGAAGAGCCGGCAAAGCCCCGGCCGAAAGGCGTGAATCTGGCAGCGCCCGTCCTCCCCCAAAAACGCGCAGGCCTCTTCTTTCATCGACATATTTGACGAAATGGCACCCGAACCGTTCGCTCCGCTGGACACTGTCTCATCCTGCTTCTTCATTGACAAATGCGGCAAAATCACGCCCCGCCCAAGCACGAGGTCCACCTCCTTCGAAAGAAGGTCCTCAAATGACCGGCCGAGGCCATTTGTCAAATGAAAAACGTCCCAGGGGTCGAGCAGGATGGAATCTCCCATCCCGCGGCAGCACTCCCCGCAGCCCTCGCAGGATGCGCACGCAACCCGCGCCAGATCCCGTGCCTGTAATTTTCTTCCATCGCTCATGGACGTTTCCTCCACCTTCCCTACAAGACAAACCCTTGATGATGTGCTCTCCGTACACCTTGCCATTGCATGTTTTCTGCACATCTTTCCCGCATGACAAATCCTGAATGCTATGTTATAGTAACAGCATTAAGCTAAACTTTACGTATATCTTCTTTCAAACATGCCGCCGCTCCTCTTGCCTCCCCCTCAAGGGGGAGGTGGCACGGCGAAGCCGTGACGGAGAGGGGCCTTTGTCAAGGGAACCCCTTGTCATAGGAAGACTAAGACATTAGAAGAAAGACATTCCTAAATAAGTATCATACCGGAAATATTATACTTACAATATTCAACCGATAGAAAACGAGGTTTAAATATATATGATTACATATTTCCATGTCTCCGAAAGCACCGATGCCTCGTGGAACCTTGCCTTCGAAGAGTATCTTCTCCGAAACGTCCGCGACGGAGAGATTTTTCTGCTCTGGCGGAACGACCGGAGCGTGATCCTCGGCAAGAACCAGGTGGCCGCCGCGGAGGTCGATCTCGGCTTTGCGCGGGAAAATGGCATTCGGGTTTATCACCGGATCACCGGCGGCGGAGCGGTCTACCATGATTTGGGTAATGTCAACTTTAGCCGTATCGTGGATTATGACCCCGAAAGTCCGCCACGCCTTGCCAACCTTCTCTCTCCGATTGTCAATGCCCTTTGGCAAATGGGCCTTCCCGCGGTCACGAGCAGCCGGAACGACCTTTTGGTGGATGGCAAAAAGATTTGCGGCACAGCCTATGCCATTGATAAAGGCCACGCAGCTCGCACGGCCGGCTCTTCCCTGCTTTCTGTTTCGTCGAACAGCCAAATCCTCAGCAGAGACGACATGGAGCATCCGAAGAACGACCGTCTCCTCGTCCACGGCTGCCTTCTCTTTTCGGTCGACCTCACTCTTCTCTCCCGTGTTCTTACGCCGCCGCCCGAAAAACTCGCAAGGCATGGCATCCCCTCGGTTCGAAGCAGGGTCGCGCGTATCGCGGACTATCTGCCGGGGCTTTCCGTGGAGGATTTTATGGGGAGGCTCGCCGCGTCCATTCGGGAGGGCAGGGAGGTGGTTCCGCTGGCTGGCAGGGTAGGGAGCAAAATCGATGCTCTCTGAGGAGCCTTTATGTAGGCTCCTCTCCGTCACACTTGGCTCCCCCTTTGGGGGAGCTGTCAGTGCCGAAGGCACTGACTGAGAGGGTATACGCCGTGCCACCTCCCCCTGTAGGGGGAGGCAAGAGGAGCGACCGCCTTAAGCAACACACATCTTCCCACTGCGAGGGGGCAAGAGGCATTCCTCGTTCCCGAGGGGGAGGCAAGAGGAGCGGGTGCCATTAGGAAAAGCAGGGGACAGGATGCCCCTGCTTTTTACCTTCTTTATTTTCTCCTCTGTGGCAGGTTCGGATTCTCGTTCCGACGGGTCTCTGCAAGGCGCAGGCGAGCCCTCCTTATTTCCTCCTCTGCGGCAGGTTCAGGCTCTCTCCGATGGCGTCGGCGCAGGCCTCCATGAGGGCCTCCGAGTAGGTCGGGTGCGGATGCATGATATCGGCCGCCTCGTAGACGGTGATTTCCATGTCGATGAGGGCCTTCGCCTCCACGATCATTTCCGTCGCGTTCCCGCCGACGATGTGGACGCCGAGGATTTCCCCGTAGCCCTTGTCGGCAATGACCTTGACGAAGCCCTCCGGGATTCCCGCCGCCACCGCGCGGCCATTTGCCGAGAACGGGAAACGACCGACCAGGATTTCGCCACGCTTGCGGGCCTGGGTCTCGGTGTAGCCAATGCTCGCCGCCTCCGGGATTGTATACAGGCAGAGAGGGGCACGCTTTAAGTTCACGATCTTCGGCTTTCCGCAGGCCGTCTGCGCGGCCGCGTCGCCCATCTTGATGGCCGCGTGGGCCAGAATCCCGCGGTTGCTGATGTCGCCGCAGGCGAAAATGTTCGAGACGCTGGTCCGGCAGTACTCGTCGACCGTAATCTTCCCGCGCTCGCACTCGATCTTGTCCTCCATCACGCCAAGGCACGAGAGATTTGGCCGACGGCCGACGGAGACAAGCACGTAGTCGCCCGCGACCTGCTCCCCGTCCGAAAGCTCCACCGCCGGTTTGCCATTTGCCGTGAGGAAACGGACAATCTTGCGGCCCGTAAGGATGGTAATGCCATTTGCCTTGTAGCTCTGCTCAATCGCCTCGGAAACATCGGTGTCAAAGGTCGGAATGAGGTGCTCCTGCACCTCGACAATGGTAACCTTCGAGCCGAAATGCCCGAAAATGGTGGCCATCTCGCAGCCGATCACGCCACCGCCGACGATGACGAGGTTTTCCGGCACCTTGCGAAGCTCCAGAATCTCGTCGGAGCTGATGATGCCCGGCAGGTCGCTCCCCTCGATGGGGAGGGGCGAGGCCTTGGAGCCGCCGCAGAGGATGATGTTCTCAACGCGGAAGGTCCCCTTGCCGGCGCGGATGGTGTGCGGGCCCAGAAGCGAGGCCTCCTCCTCCACGACCGTGACGCCCGCCGAGCGAAGAAGGGAGGCGACGCCGCCGCGCATCCGCGTGATGACGGCCTCCTTGTTCCGGAAAGCCGCCTCCATGTCCACCGTGGGCGTTCCCACGACGATCCCCCTCGCGGCCGCCTTGCGGATACGGAGAAGGTCATGGGCCGTCTGGACGTAGGTCTTCGTCGGGATGCAGCCGACATTTGTACAGGTACCGCCGAGCTGCTTCGCCTCGAAGAGAATCGTCTTCGCCCCCATACGGGAGGCACGAAGGGCCGCAATATATCCCGCCGGGCCGCCGCCGATGACGGCCACCTGGTAATCGGATTTCTTCTGTCGTTTGGTCTCCCCGAGGCTCTTCTCCTCGGCGGCCCGCGCCTCGCCGCCGGCCATGGCCGGACGGTCCGGAACCGCCTCCCCCGGCTTCCCGATGTAACCGATGATGGTGACCACCGGCACCACCGCCCCGTCGTCAAAATATTTGACGAGCAGAACGCCGTCCGCCGGAGCCTCCACCTCCATCGTCACCTTGTCGGTCTCAATCTCCAGAAGAGGGTCCGAAGCATGCACCTCGTCGCCGACATCTGCCAGCCAGCGAATGATGGTGCCCTCCTGCATATCCATACCAGCCTTCGGCATAAATACTTCCGCTGCCATATCGTCACCTCAAAAAATCGAATAAATCATAAAAAGAGCGACTCCGGGTGCTCCAGATGCTCCCGCACGGAGAGGTTAAACTTCGCGGCCTGCGCCCCGTCCATCACGCGGTGGTCGAAGGTCAGGCAAATGCGCATGACCTTGCGTACCCTGGGTACGCCTTCCCGGATGACCCATGCATCAGAGACTGCGCACACCCCCAGAATCGCCGAATCGGGGGGATTGAGGATGGGCGTGAACGCCTCGACCCCGAACATCCCCATGTTGGAGACGGAAAATGTCGCGCCCCGGCACTCGTCGGGCGAGAGATGCTTCTCCCGTGCCCGCCGCGCGAGGTTCTTCGCCTCCTCGGATAGCTCCAGAAGGCTCTTTTTGTCCGCATTTTTAATCACCGGTACCAGGAGTCCTTCGTCCAGGGCCACGGCCATCCCGATGTTCACGTCGTCCACGTAAATGATGCCATCACCGTCGAAGCGGCAGAGCATCCGCGGGTTCCGCGCGAGGGCCTTCGCCACCGCCATAAGGACGAGGTCGTTCACCGAGACGTGCTGCGCCGAAGAACGATTTCTCTCCTCCCGCATCGCCATGAGCTCGGTCACGTCGACCTTCGTGGTCACCGTCACCGTGGGGATGGACAAGCTCGCGGTCATCTTCTCGGCAATCACCCGCCGCATGCCGGTCAGCGCCTCCCGGTGCTCGCCGGGAACCATCTCGCCCGCGCCGCGGCCGGCCGCATTCAGGACATCCTTCTTGCTGATCTTCCCGCCGATGCCCGTCCCGCGGACGTTCCGAAGGTCGATGTTCATCGACCTCGCCATGCGCTCCGCGAGCGGCGTCACCGGCACCTCGAGGCGCTTCTGCCGCCCCTCCCGCGCCGCGATGACGTCCCTCTCCAGGACCGCCCCGCCCGGGCCGGTCGGCTTCACCGCCGCAAGATCGATATGGTACTGCTTTGCCACCTTCCGGGCGTAAGGTGTTGCCTTCACAAATGCCATTTGCCACCTCTTTTCCACGGGCTGCGTTTGTAATCTTATCCCATCAGCTCCCGCACCGCGGCCGCGATCTTCTCCTCGTCGGGCAGAACGCCCTTCTCCAGGATGGCGGAAAATGGCACGGGCATGTCCTCGGCCGCAAGCCGCCGGATCGGGGCATCCAGATAGTAGAAGGCATCCGATTCCGCGACCGTCGCGGCAATCTCGCCGCCCAGCCCCCCGGTCTTCACCGCCTCGTGGACGATGAGGAGGCGCTTCGTCTTCTTCACCGACTCCAGAATCGTCGGCTTGTCCATCGGCAGGAGCGTCCGAAGATCCACGACCTCGCAGGAAATCCCCTCCTTCAGCAGCTCATTTGCCGCCTGCAGGCAGTAGCCCACCATGCGCCCGTAGGTGACGATCGTGCAGTCCTGCCCGATGCGCTTGATGTCCGCCTCCCCGAGGGGGATCGCGTAGTCATGCTCGGGCACGAGGCCCTTCGTGCGGTAGAGCGTCTTCTGTTCGAGGAACATGACCGGGTTGTTGTCGCGGATGGCGGATTTCAGAAGCCCCTTCGCATCGTAGGGTGTCGAGGGTGCCACCACCTTGAGCCCCGGAATATGGCAGAGCATCGCCTCCAGGGACTGGGAATGCTGGGCCGCCGCGCCCGTCCCGCAGCCCGAGGCCGTGCGGACGACGAGCGGAACCTGCACCTTTCCGCCGAACATGAAGTGCATCTTAGGCGCCTGGTTCAAGAGCATGTCGTAGCAGACGCTGATAAAGTCGGAGAACATGATCTCCACGATGGGACGCATCCCCTCCACGGCCGCGCCGATGGCCGCCCCGACGAAGCCCGCCTCGGAGATCGGCGTCTCCAGCACGCGGTCCGGAAACTCCTTGTACATTTCCTGCGTCACGCCGAAGGCCCCGCGGTAGACGCCGATATCCTCCCCCATCAGGAAGACGGACGGGTCGCGGCGCATTTCCTCACACATCGCATCCCGCACGGCCTGTGCATACGTAATCTCATTCTGTGTCGCCATACCCCTACCCTTTCTTCGCCTGTCATCGCCCAGAACTCCAGTCCCCGAAGGCTCCCATGAGATGACGGGATTCTTCTTCACGATGTTCCTCCGAATGACAGAGCCTTCGGCCACCCAAGCCGTTGCGGGAAGCCTTACTCTCCTTCTGCGCAACGAATATGCCAATCACACGAGTTCTTACTCCGCGTAAACAGAATCGTAGAGATCCTCCACCTTCGGATACGGGCTCTGCGTGGCAAAGTACACGGCATCCTTGATGGCTGTGTCCGCCTTCTCCCAGAGCGTGTCGATCTCCTCCTTCGTCAGCACCTCCTGCTCCAGCATCCGCTCCGAGAAGAGCTTGATGGGATCCTTCTCCTTCCAGGAGTTGATCTCCTCCTTCGTGCGGTAGCGGTTGCCGTCGGACTTGCTGTGCCCGGAGATGCGGTAGGTGTTCTCCACAATGAGGATGGGCTGCGGCTCCGCCAGGATTTTCGCGCGGGCCCGCTTCACGGTCTCGTAGACCAGCTCCACGTCGTTCCCGTCGATCGTGACGGCCCGGATTCCAAAGGGGATGGCCCGCTTCTCGATGTCCGTGTCCGCCATGACCTTCGAGATATGAGTGCTCATGCCATACGTGTTGTTCGTGCAAATGAACAGCACCGGGAGCTTCCAAATGGACGCCAGGTTCATCGCCTCGTGGAAGACGCCCTCATTTGTCGCCCCGTCCCCGAAAAATGCCAGGGCCACGCGCTTCTCGCCGCGCATTTTGTGCGCGAGCGCGGCCCCCGTCGCCAGAGCCATCGACGGCCCGACAATGCCATTTGCCCCTAAAACGCCCACGTCCTTGTCCGCGATGTGCATCGAGCCGCCGCGCCCCTTGCAGACGCCCGTCGCGCGGCCGAATATCTCCGCCATCATGTGGGGGACGTCGATGCCCTTCGCGATCGCCGCCCCGTGCCCGCGGTGCGTCGCGAACATGTCGTCCTCCGGCGCGAGGGCCATGCAGGTTCCCACCGCCGTGGCCTCCTCCCCGATGCAGAGATGGCAGGTTCCGTGAATCATGCCAAGTGTGAAGTAATACTGCACGGACTCTTCAAATTTCCGGATCAGCATCATCTTTTCCAGAAGCTCCGAAGCCAACTGTTTCTCCACGGTTCCTTCCCCCTTCCACAACGGAAAAAAGATTTTTACAGCGTAAACCCATACTTTTCCCGGCAATGCGCGTCAATCTCCTCCTGCACGGCGAAGATTTCGTCCACGGACGGATTTGCAATGCGCGTATGCCGGCCCATTTCTTCCTTTAAAATATCATAGATCGCCGGGAACGGAATCCCGCCCCGTCGAAAGACCGCGTTGGCCCACTCATTTGCCGCGTTGAACACGGTCGGCATCGAGCCGCCGATCCTAAGGGCCTCGTAGGCGAGCGGCAAGCCCTCAAATGTCTCCACGTCCGGCTGCTCGAAGGTGAGGCCTGAGAGCGCCCGGAAATCAAGCGGCGTTGCGGGCGACGGCAAATGCAGCGGGTACGTGAGGGCGTACTGGATGGGGATCCGCATGTCGGAGGGTCCGAGCTGCGCCAGAATGCTGCCGTCCTCGTACTCGACCGCCGAGTGGATAAGGCTCTGCGGCTGCACCAGGACTTCGATCTTTTCCGGCGGGACATCGAAAAGCCACCGCGCCTCCATGACCTCGAGCCCCTTGTTCACGAGGCTTGCGGAGTCGATGGTAATCTTCGGCCCCATGCTCCACGTCGGGTGTGCGAGGGCCTCCTTCGCGGTCACGTTCTGAAGCTCTGCAAGCTTCTTTCCCCGGAAGGGCCCACCCGAGGCCGTCAGGATGATCCGGCGGATCTTCGAGCCCGCGCGGCCCTGCAGGGCCTGGAAAATGGCCGAGTGCTCGGAGTCGACGGGCAGAATCTGCACGCCCTTCTCCGCCGCGAGGGGCAGGATCAGGTGCCCCGCACAGACGCAGGTCTCCTTATTTGCCAGCGCGATGTCCTTCCCCGCCTCGATGGCCGCCACCGTCGGCCGGATGCCGATCATGCCGACGATGCCCGTCACCACGATGTCCGCCTCCGGGAGCGTCGCCATTTGCAAAAGCCCCTCCATCCCCGAGACCACGCGGATCCGGGTATCCGAAAGACGGACGCGGAGCGCATTTGCCGCCTCCTCGTCGTAGACCGCCACGAGCTTCGGTGAAAACTCCCGCGCCTGCTTTTCCGCAAGCTCGATGTTCCGCCCGAGGCCGAGCGCCACGCACGTAAGAAGCTCCGGGTGCAGCCGGATGACGTCCAGAGACTGCACCCCGATGGAGCCTGTGGAACCTAAAACCGCTACCCGTTTCATCAGACCGTCATGAGCTCCTTTTCCTTCGCCGCGACCACTTCATCCACCTTCTTAATGTATTTGTCGGTGATTTTCTGTAGTTCGTCTTCATCGTCCTTGATCTCGTCCTCGGAGACTTCCTTCTTGAGCTTCTTCAAGGCATCGTTCCCGTCACGGCGAATGTTGCGGCAGGCGACCTTCGCTCCCTCGCCCTTCTTGCGCACGTCCTTGACGAGCAGCTTACGCTGTTCCTCGTTGAGTTCGGGGAAGATGAGGCGAATGACCTTGCCGTCGTCGCTCGGGTTGATGCCAAGGTCCGACTTCTGGATGGCCTTGACGACGGCCTTCGTCATGCTACGGTCCCAGACGTCGATCTGGATGAGGCGCGCCTCCGGGACGGACACGTTGCCCAGCTGCGCGATCGGGGTCGGTGCCCCGTAGTAGTCCGCCGTGATCTTGTCCAGAACGTGCGGGTTCGCGCGTCCGGCGCGAATCGACTGCAGCTCCGTCTCCAGGCTCTTCAACGTCTTGCCCATCTTCTCTTCATAGGGTTTAATTCTCTCGCTCATGGTAAATCTCCTTTTAATTTAAATTTTTTACACTGTCACGACCGTTCCGTCGATCTCGCCCTTGGATGCCCTCAGGATGCTGTCCTTCCCATCGAGCTTAAACACCAGCATCGGCATCTTCTGTTCGAGCGCGATGGCGGCCGCCGCCCCGTCCACGACGCCGAGGTTCTTTTCGACGACCTCCTGGATCGTGATCTTGTCGTACTTCTTCGCGTCCGGGTTCTTCTTCGGGTCCGAATCGTACACGCCGTCCACGGACTTTGCGAGCAGGATCATCTCCGCCCCGATCTCCACGGCCCGAAGCACCGTCGCCGTGTCCGTCGAGAAGAACGGATGCCCCGTGCCGCCCGCGAAAAAGACCACCTTTTTAGCCTTCAGGGCCGCCTCGGACTCGTCCCGCGAGTACAGCTTCGTAAATGCTCCCACGGCAAATGGCGTGAACACCTCGGTCTGCATTCCCTCGGTACGGAAAATCTCCGAGACGTAAAGGCAGTTCATCACCGTCGCCAGCATCCCGATCTGGTCGGCCTTGGACCTGTCAAATGCGTCATTTGAGCGTCCGCGCCAGAAGTTTCCGCCGCCGATGACCACGCCGACCTCGCAGCCGGTCTCCAAAACGGCAGCCACCTGGGCGGCCACGCCGCGCACGGTCGCCTCGTCAAACCCGGTTCCCTTCGCCCCGGCCAGGGCCTCGCCGGAAAGCTTTAATAAAATTCGTTTCATTCCGTCCCTCCTTCCATCAGTTGCTTAAACTACCTTCTATCATACCACAAAAACCGCACAAAAAACAGTATCTCAGTGCATGGGAATTAAGAAAAAATTCATAAAAAATGCCGGGCAGAGCTGTCCGGCAGGTTGGTTTATTCGTAATAAGCTTTTTCAAAAATGCCTCATTTGCGAAGGCCGGCC
>CADCQU010000049.1 GCA_902803635.1 uncultured Lachnospiraceae bacterium
ACCGAGGGCGATGCCGTGATCAATGTGGGCGTTTCCGGGCCGGGGGTCGTGAAGCATGCGCTGGAGGCCTGCCGGGGAGCGGATTTTGAGACGCTCTGCGAGACCATTAAGAAGACTGCGTTCAAAATCACCCGCGTCGGACAGCTCGTGGCGCGGGAAGCTTCGAGGCTCCTGGGGGTTCCCTTTGGCATCGTGGACCTGTCGCTCGCGCCCACGCCGGCGGTCGGAGACTCGGTCGCGGACATTTTGAAGGAAATCGGCGTCGAGCATCCCGGCGCTCCGGGGACGACGGCTGCCCTCGCGCTCTTAAACGATCAGGTGAAGAAGGGCGGCGTGATGGCCTCCTCCTACGTCGGCGGGCTTTCGGGCGCGTTCATCCCGGTCAGCGAGGACCAGGGGATGATTGAGGCGGTCGAGGCCGGCGCGCTCAACCTGGAGAAGCTGGAGGCGATGACCTGCGTGTGCTCGGTGGGCCTTGACATGATCGCCGTGCCGGGGGACACGAAGGAGACGACCCTTGCCGGAATCATCGCGGATGAGATGGCCCTTGGGATGATCAACCAGAAGACGACGGCGGTGCGCCTCATTCCGGCCATAGGCAAATGCGTGGGCGATCGGGTGGAATTTGGCGGCCTTTTGGGGCACGCGCCGATCATGCCGGTCAACACGTTCGGCTGCGACAAATTCGTGAACCGCAGCGGGCGGATTCCCGCACCGATTCACAGTTTTAAAAATTAAGAAGGGGCAAATGGGGGCATGAGGCGGTATGGCCAAATATAGACGCAGAATATTTGAGATTATATCAATCGGGAATCAGGGGGATTGGATCAGCCGGGCATTTGACTATTGCATCGTCACGGCCATTATCCTCAATATTACGGTGCTCTTTTTGGAGACCTTTGACTCCCTTAAAGCCTATATGCCCCTGTTCAACGGGATCGAGTATGCCACGGTTCTGATTTTTGTGATTGAATATGCGCTCCGCATTTACACGGCTCCGGAGCTCTACGACGAGCTTCCGGCGTGGAAGGCGCGGCTGCGGTTTCTGGTATCCTTCGACGGCGTGGTGGACCTTCTGACCATCCTGCCCTTCTTCTTCCTCTACGGTTTCTCCGTCTTCCGGATTCTGCGGGTGGTGCGCATTTTCCACCTCTTCCGCCTTAACACGAACTACGATTCCTTCCACGTCATCACTTCGGTCTTATATAGGAAGCGGAACCAGCTCATTTCCTCCATCTTCATCCTGCTGGTTCTGCTATTTGCATCCTCTTTGTGCATGTACAGCGCGGAGCATGAGGCGCAGCCAGAGCTTTTCCAGAACGCCTTCTCCGGCATTTGGTACAGCCTCAATACGATCTTTACGGTCGGCTATGGAGACATTTATCCGATTACAAAGGTCGGGCGCTTTATGGGGGCGGTCATCACGTTTCTTGGCGTCGGCGCGGTCGCGATCCCTACAGGTATCATTTCCGCGGGCTTTGTCGAGGAGTACCAGCGCATGGCGAAGCGGGAGGATGACGATGCCCTGCGAAATGCAGGCAAGGCTGGAGCTGTGGCGGTACAACCGGCGGCTAAGACAATATCAGAGGAGAAACTGCGGGTGGTGCGGGCGACGACCCTTGCGGAGCAGGCCGGGGCCTATTATGTCCGCATCGAGGCGATGGCCCGGCAGTACCATATCAAGGCGGAGCAGGAATTTGACCGTTACGATCGGCCGAACACCCGCTACATCGTGTTGAAGGACGAGGATTTTCCGATTGGAACCTGCCGCCTGATTCCGGTGGACAAGACGACCTGGTATTTTGGCCGGGTGGTGGTGCTGGAAAATTATCGCGGGCTTGGCCTCGGAAGGCGGGTCGTGGAGGAGGCAGAAAATTGGGCGCGGGAGCTGGGCGGAAAGAAGTGTATCCTGGACGCGCGGGATGAGATGGTCGGCTTTTACGAGAAAATGGGCTACGTGGTCGATCGGACCAGAGTTACTTACGGGGAGATTTTCACCTGCATCCGGGTAGAGAAGATATTGTAAGAGAAAACGGGCAGAGGGGAGCTTCTGCTCGTTTTTCTATTCACAGAGCCGCGGAAGGGATTTGGCTGCCTTCGGCAGCACGTAGCTCGCAAAGAGGGTAGAGGATCCCTTTAGGAACTGGTACCATGCCGACGGGATTCTTCGTCGCGTTGCTCCTCAGAATGACAGGAAGGGCAGAGTACCTAAGCGGTAACGTTATATAACAAAAAAAGAGGTTCGGAATTCCGAACCTCTTTCTGCTGGAGACGGTGGGAGTCGAACCCATGACCTCTTGAATGCCATTCAAGCGCTCTCCCAACTGAGCTACGCCCCCGCAACAAAATATAT
>CADCQU010000050.1 GCA_902803635.1 uncultured Lachnospiraceae bacterium
ACGGAAAGTGAGGAGGGAAAAGAAGCAAGTGTGACCGTCAGCGGCGGCACCATCACAGGCAATACGGCAGCAGCTTACGGCGGAGCGATCTATGCTGCGGAGTACGCGGCGGTTACGCTTGCCGGCACCGGCCTTAGCCTTACGTCCAATACCGCAAACTATGGCAGCGCGGTATACGCGGCGAATTACGCCGCGGTTACCGTCACCGACGCGGACATTACCGGAAACAGGGCTCGCGAGGCCGACGGCGGCGCCATCAACGTGGGCGGCGAGAACGCGAGACTCTATTTCGGCGGCACACCGACGGTATTTGACAATTTCAGTACCACGGATACGGTACAGCAGAAAAACCTGATCCTCAGCGTGGATTACAACGATGTCATCAACACCACGGCAGAGGGGCTTGACGGCGGCATCATCGGTGTATATGTGACCGAGACAAGCGTTGGCAACAGTACTGTATTTGAGAAGCACGGACTTCCCGGCATGCCCTTCGGCACCTTCGGCGATCCGGACAGCCGCCGGAATCCTCAGGTCTTCCGCAACGACCACAGCCTGGCTCTTTACGGCGTCAGGAACAAAGAGGATGAAACGGATGAGACCATTTATTGGGTAGATGTGATCTGCAAGCTGACGGACGACAATGACGAGATCCTCTATCAGGACATCCGGCTTACCATCAGCGGAAAGAGTGAGCTTCGTAAGGGACAGGCTGTATATGCGAGAATCACCGAGCCAGATAACACGGAGCCTGCAGAATCCGGTTTCAATGCCCTGCGAGATGGTTTTGATGCCTCTCAGGACACACAGACTACACAGAATAAGCTATACACAAGAAGCGGAGCGACCTACAGCGCCATCTCCGATAACCAGCCCGTCAAGCTGAAAATGCTAAAAGACTATGATCTGGATAAGAGCATTGCGCATACGGGAAGAACGCGAAGCGTAACCTTCACTACTGCGGAGGCGGAGCTGACGCAGGATATGAAGGCAGGGGGAGATTTCTTTGCATACAGAGGAATGCAGGAAGACAACAAAGCCCTGATTACACGAACTTTTAGCGGCGCTTCCATGATCGCGGCGGAGGGTAAGAGGTTGAGCGTGACCGATATCACGCTTGACGGCGCGAAGGACAGCTACAGTGCTTCCGAAAACGGCGGTATTGTCCGTATCGCGGGCGGCGGTTCCTTGATGGTCGCTGACGGCGCCGCCCTGCAAAACTCTACGACTACTCAAAACGGCGGCGCGGTCTATGTATCCTTAAACGCCAGCGTTACCATCAGCGGCGGAACGATTACAGGCAACCTGGCGAACGGTAACGGCGGTGCGGTCTATGTGGCCGAGGGAGGCAGCGCCACCGTCAGCGGCGGTACCCTGAACGGAAACGTGGCAGAAAACGGGGCGGGCATTTATCTTGCCTGGGTTAACGCCTCGAACCATGCTGTTCTCTACCGCTCCGGTAATCCCAGCTTTGGCGGAACGGATAGGAAGGGAGGCAACGGCAATGACAAGGACGACCTGAAGGGAACCGAGGGAAACTTCGTCCGTAAGAACGCAAGCTTCAAGACGGAGGATAAGGAACCGACGAACGGAAGCAAGCAGTATCCGAAGGACGGCGAACTTTATCTTGTCCGTCAGGACATTTATATCCCAGGAAATGTCACACCGCAGAATGCCCATAATGCGATATGCGTAACGGGTAAGATCACCTCCGGCGACGGCACGATCTGGGTCTGGGCCGAGCATGTAAATCACTATGAGATGCTCAAGCAGTTCGCGGTCTTCAGCGGGAACGGCATAAGCCTGAGTGACGCCGATAAGGAAAGCACCATGAGGGTCTTCCGCAACGCGGAGCCCGATGGCAAGACCAACTGCGGCGGCGATTATCTGACGGGGCAGAAGGGAGAAACCGTAAACTGGATCTACTGGAGCGGCGGCTTTGACGTTGTGTTTATGAAGACCGACAGTTTCGGCAAGGCTCTGCCTGGCGCGACCTTCACCCTCTACACAGATGAGGCCTGCACAACGCCGTATGTCATGACCTTTACCAGCGCGGCCAATGTTACAAGAAAGACGGCAGCAAGTGTTTCCAGCAACGGTACCGAGACTTATAAGGATAAGGACGGAAATCCCGTCGTTCTCCTGAGAGGTGAAGTCCTTCTGTCCAAGCTCCCCCCGAAAACCTTCTATCTGAAGGAGACCCAGCCGTCAATCGGGTTTGACCGTGACGAGAACAAAACGACGGTTTATCAGGTCACGGTCTCCGATAAGGGCGAGCTGACAATGAAAAAGAGGGGCACAAGCGGAAGCTATGACACGGAGATTTACAAAGAAAAACGTAGGGAGATCGTCGTCGATGGCCATACCATTGACGTTGTCCAGTACGTCGTCATGAATATCCCGACAGCCGAACGCAAGACAATCCTGCGGAAGGTGAATGAGACATTTGAGGCTCTTGACGAAGCGGAATTCGAGATCCTGCGATATGACCGGACGGTCGTTTCCGGTACGGACATCAACGGAACTACCGGGACGACATTTGTCAGCGGAGAGAGCGGCGTATACTTCTGCGGCACGCTTCCCTTCGGAACCTACTATGTGCATGAAACAAAAAATGCGAGCGGGGAAGCTGTGGATATCTGGTTCATACTGACTGTCAATGCGGATGGAGCCGGATACATGCAGGAGGGAGAGCCAATCTCCCAGGAAATGCACCAGGAAACAACAGAACCATAACGAAAAGGACAGAGGTGAAGAAGCTGTAAGTGAGGAGCAGAAGAATGAAGAATAATTTATTGAAAAAGCTTCGCTCCCAGACGGGCGCGTCGATTACATATGCCTTGCTGCTGTTTTTGGTGTGCGCCGTGCTTTGCTCGGTAATCATCACGGCAGCAACGGCCTCCTCTGGCCGGATGTCGAAGATGGCGGAGACAGACCAGCGGTACTATGCGGTGACGAGCGCCGCAGAGCTTCTGAAAGAAATGTTCCAGGAGCATCCGACGATCTCCATCGTGAAGGTGGAGGAGAAGGAGGAGACGACCACGTACACGAGTGGCTCGGCCGGAACGCCGGTGGCGGGGGAGACCACGACCAAGGTTTATATCGTCCCCGATAGAAAAGCCTCGGAGATTCGCGAGAGCGATTATAAATATTCGGACGGGACGGATAAAGATGAGTTTTTACTGGAGAAGGATTCCGAGGCAACTCTGACCTTCCAGAACGACACCCTCCAGAAGGATGCCGCGAAAAATGTTTACAACAATGCACTGTTAACAAATAGAAGCCTGCTCCTGTCATCCGATTATGTCTCAGGGCTTGCCTACGACACCCTTTCCGTGGATGTTCTGGAGAATATAGATGCGGACGGAAATCTTACGTTCACTTTGTACAATGAGTACAAGGCAAATGGCTCGGCGAGCGATGCGGGCAGCCGGTATACCTTGGTATTGTCCTTTGCCGCCGACCGGAGCGTTTCGACGGATAAGAAGACGAAAAATGTTTCCACCACGTCTCTTGACGATACTTCCTATAAGGTAAAAACCAAAACGACAAAAACCACGACCACGACTCTGACATGGAATTTGCAGGGGATACGGACGGTATCCTGATAAAAAAATTCTAGCTGTACGGTTAGCCCACAATGCTATGTTTTCTGTCATTCTGAGGAGCGAAGCGACGAAGAATCCCGTCAACAGTAGCGAAAAACTTACGGGATTCTTCGCTTCGCTCAGAATGACAATCTTTTCTGAGGATCCACATGAAATGTTAAGTACAACTAGTTACGAAAAGTGATAGGAGGAGATGAACAGTATGCAGAAGCTTAGGAAAATTATTTCACAATTTTGCACAGTTTCTGTAAAGAAATGGTCAAAGGCGGCCAGGCGAACGAGGAAAAAGTTGAAAAGTCCGGCGGGAGAGACGCTGACGGAAACGTTGGTGGCCCTCCTCATCGCCGCGCTCGCCCTGACCATGCTGGCTGGTGCGATTGCCTCCTCGTTTGGCGTCATCCAGAGGGGCCGGGAGAAGCTTGATCAGTATTATACGGCAAATGAAGCGGCTGACGGCGTGGTCAAGATGTCCGGTGACGGGACTGCGGGCAAGGTTACGCTCACGGACGCGGAGAACCAACTTTCACACGGAGATATAAATGTCTCCTATTATACGAATGACAAATTCAACAATATGCCGGTTGTTGCCTACAAGATAGCGGAGGCGGAAGGTGGCGGCTGATAACTGAGGATTGCTAAAAATTTCCAAGTGATTAACGAACAAAGAATCGCGGCTCCTCTTGCCTCCCCCTCAAGGGGGAGGTGGCACGGCGAAGCCGTGACGGAGAGGGGGCTTGTGGCATACTCCTGCCTAAAAGGGTATCTCCCTCTCATTCCGTAGCTGCTGTAAGTCGGCACCCCTCTCAGTCGGCTTCGCCGACAGCTCCCCCTAAGGGGGAGCCAAGTGATTAGCGAACAAAGGGTTGCTACTCCTCTTACTTCCCCCTAAGGGGGAGCCAAGTGTGTAAAATAATTAGGAAGGAAGTGGTGCGCATGTGGGACCAAGTGAAGCGAAAACTGAAAAGCAGCAAGGCGTTCACCCTGGCGGAGATGCTGCTGGCCGTCCTGATCCTTCTGATGGTCACCGCGATCGTAGCGGCCGGTATTCCGGTGGCGAAAAATGCCTATGAGAAGGTGGTGCTCTCGTCCAACGCAGAGGTTCTGCTCTCTACAACAATCTCCACGCTCCGAAATGAGCTGGGAACCGCACGGGACGTGGAGGTGCTGCCAACGACAGCCGCCGGCACGAGAGTTACGTATTACAATCCGTCCAGAAGTGCCTACGCGAGCATTTATTTGTCAGAAGATGCAAAAAAAGAGATCATGTTCCAGAGGTACTATAAAAAAGACGATTTGAGTAAAGAGTATGCACCAGTCCCGCTTGTCTCCTCCAAGACCGCGACGGCGGATTTGTATGTAACCTATGCTTCGGTCTCCTATGCGGATGGAGTTCTAACATTTTCAAATTTGTCGGTGAACCGTGCATCCGGAACCACGGGACTCGCGTTGCGGGGCTCCCTATCTATTCGGGTGATCTCGGAATAGGGCCATTTGTCCCGGAAGTGAAGCTCTGTCATGGACATAGGTTCTGCCCGGGAAGGCGGCCCTGTTGAAAATGATAGTTTCATTTGTGAAGGTTTTGTCATCCTGAGCGAAGCGAACCTCACAAGGACAGGACGGAGAGGACACCTTAACGGTAACGTTTCAATTATTTTTCGAGCTGGAAAGCAGCAACGGAGGACTTGCTTATGAAGAAATTAAAAAGCAGGCTGGGCATAACGATGGCGGAAATGCTGATCGTCGTCGCCATTGTGGCGATTCTTGGCGGGCTATCCTTTATCGCCGTGTGGAATTACCAGCGGTCCCTGGGGCAGCTTGAAAGGGACGGCATCGCCAAGGAGATTTTTGTCGCCGCGCAAAACCATTTGACGGCGGCCTTTGGCGAGGGGTATCTGGGCATTGCGGAGCCGGATCCTTCCGCGACCGGCTCGACGGCCTATGGAATCCGGGCAACGGACGGGGCATACTATTTCGCTGTTAATGGATTCATCCAGGAGAATACCGTCCTTGCTCTGATGCTTCCATTTGGCTCAATTGACGAAACTGTGCGCATCGGGGGAAGCTACATCCTCCGTTACCAGCCGAAGACCGGCAAGGTGCTGGACGTCTTCTATTGCACGAGGAGCGGCCGGCCGGAACGGTTTAACCACTCGCTGCAGCCTTCGGAGTACGATACGGTGATGGGCCTTACGGGAGAGGCGCATAAGTCGGACCGGCGGACCTATGTCGACGGCGAAAACTCGATCCTTGGCTGGTATGGAGGAGAAGGTGCGGCCGAGTTGCCGGGAACAACCCTTGCGGCTCCATCAATTAAGATCGTCAATGCGGAAAAGCTCTATGTGGAGGTGACAAATCCGAACAGCGGCAATACGGACGCGAAGCTAAAGCTGATCATTACTGGCACGGACAGCAAGGCACAGAAGGCGTATACGCTGCAAATGACCAGCCTGGATGATCGTGTCAAATTTCTGGAAGGGGGAAGCTCTTATACCATCATTCTGGACGATATCACAAGCATAGGAACCATGGAGAGAATGCATTTTGCGGATATCGTGGCGGATACGCAAGGCACGAACGGCAAGAAGTTCATCCCCGGCGAAAATATCGAAATTCAGGCGGTTGCCTACAGCAACAGTGCTCTGGCAAATGTCGCCTACAGCGCGAAGGGCACGACAAATAGCCTTTTCGGCGATATCAACAGTGCAAAAGATACGGCCTACATCGGCAACATCCGGCATTTGGAAAACCTTGACAGGGCCATTTCCAAGTTGGATGACAATGACAGCTCCGACCTTCTCGTTATTCAAAATGCAGAGCAGACCGACAGCTTCAGCTGGCCTGGCTTCCAGAAGGGAATCCGGAGGATTGAATCGAAATATACGTCCGGGACAGAATCCGAGGACGGCTATGCAACAGTACGTGTGTATAATTCTGACGGAACGCCGACGACGGCGGGCTATTACATGCCAATCAAGCCGAACTATTCGCTTTCCTACGATGGAAAGGGGCACAGCATTTCCGGGGTCGCCGTGACGGACGCGGACTGCGACGATGCCGGCCTTTTCGGCTCGGTTACTGCTGTGAAGGAGATAAAGAACCTTGAGCTGATCGACTTCTCTGTAAAGGGGAAAAATACCGCCGGAACCCTGGCGGGCAGCCTGACAGACTGTAATGTGACAAATGTACTTGCAAGAAACAGCACGAGAACGGATGCTGTCAACGTGGCCGCGAATATTGCCGGCGGGCTTGTCGGCAGCATGCCGAGCGGGACGCTGCAGTTTAGCGCGGCGGCCGTGGTGGTTGGCCAGAATGCGAAGGAAGCGTCCGGCGACATCCCTGCCCAGAGCGCAACGATAGTAGCCGGCGGCCTTGTCGGCACGGCTGATGGGGAAATCATTGGCTGCTACGCCGGCGGCCACACGGACAATGGCTCGTATGAAGCGTGGGTGAAGAATCACCCCTACGATGTGACCGGACTGAAGGCGGGCGGCCTTGTGGGAAGCTCGTCCGCCGCCATTTCGGACAGTTATTCGACATGTTCGGTCTCCGGATCTGAATATGCAGGAGGCTTCGTCGCGGAAGTTCTGAACGGAACAAATGCAAAAATATCGAACTGCTATGCGACCGGCCTCATTGATCAGACGAAGACCACGGCCACGAAATATGCATTTATTGCCAGTGGAATGCCTGCAACCTGCACGGATAACCTCTATTTCAGCGTGGTCAACCAGGTGCCGAAGGAGGGCGGTGCGGTAGGCGAAACCGAGCTGATGCTTCCGGTAAACGGGTATGTGCTGAACGAAGCAAATATGGCTCGGATCAAGCCGCTCGATTTAAACACGGAGACTTATAACATCTTCGTGGGCGCACCTGACGAATGGAATCCGGCAAGGGCCTATGACCCGGCACTGGTACAGTACTACGGAGGCAAATACTGTCTGAAAGCCGTGGACGAGCTGCATACGGAGCTCCCCGACGGATATACCTCCTGGGATGATATCTTCGTCATCACCCACTACGGCGACTGGCCCTCCCCCGAGGTGTTCTTTATCAATACGGAGTCGTGAAGATCTTTTTTGAAATCATCTGCCTGCTACTTGGCTCCCCCTGAGGGGGAGCTGTCGGCGAAGCCGACTGAGAGGGGTGCAGACTTATAGCTACTACGGAATGAGAGGGGCATGTCCTTGTCACATCCCCTCCCCGCTACGCCCCCTCTCCGTCACGGCTACGCCGTGCCACCTCCCCCTGGAGGGGGAGGCAAGAGGAGCACCGGTTCTTTGTTCGCTTGCCCCTTGGCTTCTCGCTTAAGAGTGAGGCAAGAGGAGAGGCGGTTCTTTGTTGGCTTGATTCTTGACTCCCCCTGAGGGGGAGCTGTCGGCGAAGCCGACTGAGAGGGGTGCCGACTTACAGCCGCTACGGAATGAGAGGGAAAGGCAAGAGGAGTGATAAAATGTAATTGAAATTTTTAATGCAAATCATCTCAATTTATTGATGAAAAGCATGATTTGTGGTATGCTATTCCTATATTTATTTGTATTTTGGAAGCTGACGATGTAGCGGACACAGAAGGAAGTGTATCGATATGGCTGAACAGACGAACAATACCCCCAAAAAGGGCGGCAAGCGGTATCTCCGCCTGGGCGAACTTCTGATTGCGGCGGGGCTTCTGACCGAGGAAGAGCTGCAGGAAGGTATCGCCCTCCAGAAAGGGACGAACAAACGTCTCGGAACGGTTCTGCAGGAGAACGGCTTCATTACGGAATCCGAGCTGATCGAGGCATTGCAGATGCAGCTCGGCATCGAGTTCGTGGATCTTAGCAAGATTAACATTCCGACCGAGCTCGCGCAGGTCGTCCCCAAGCATTTGGCAAAACAGTACCAGGTCGTTCCGGTGCGGGTATCGCGCGATGAGCTTTACCTGGCCATGGCGGATCCGCTCAACTTCTACGCGCTGGAGGATGTCCGCAAGGCCTCCCGCAAGAAGGTGGTTCCGATGGTGGCCATGTCGTCCGCCGTGGACCGTGCGATTCAGGTTCTCTACGGAAATGAAGGCGCCGCCAAGGCTATCGAGGAGATGAAGCGGGAAGCTGCCGCGAGCGGAGAGCGTACCGACGCGGTGGACACGTCCTTTGCCGCCACGCAGGTGGGCGAGGATTCGCTTAGCCAGGCGCCGGCCATCCGCCTCGTGAACGCCATTATTGAGAGGGCCGTCACCGAGCGTTCGAGCGATATCCACATGGAGCCGAGAGAGAACGAATTTTCCGTGCGGATGCGCATCGACGGACTTCTGCGTGACATCCTGACCGTCCCGAGAGAACTCCAGTCGTCGGTCATTTCCCGAATGAAGGTCATGAGCGGCATGGATATCACCGAGCGACGCGTTCCACAGGACGGACGATTCAACGTGCGGGTGCACGACCACGACATCGACCTCCGCGTCAACACCCTGCCAACGGTCTACGGCGAAAAAATCGTCTGCCGTCTTCTTGACAAAACCGGCGTCCGCCTGAAGAAGGATTCAATCGGACTCAGCGGGGACGATTTAAAGAAATACAAGAAAGTCATTCGGATTAAAAATGGTGTTATCCTGATTGTGGGACCGACCGGAAGTGGCAAATCGACGACCATGTATACGATGGTGGGGGATATGAACACTCGCGAGGTGAACCTGGTCACGCTGGAGGATCCGGTGGAGTACAATATCGACGGGGTCAATCAGGTGCAGATCAACGAGAAGGTCGGCATGACATTTGCCAGCGGCCTTCGCGCGATCCTTCGACAGGACCCGGACATTATCGCCGTCGGCGAAATCCGCGACGGCGAGACCGCCGAGATTGCGATGCGCTCCGCCATCACGGGCCATGTGGTGCTTTCGACTATCCACACGAGCGACGCGCTCGGGACGATTGAGCGCCTTGTGGACATGGGCGTGGAGCCGTACCTTGTGGCGAGCGCCCTCAAGGGGGTTATCTCGCAAAGGCTTGTCCGGAAAATCTGCCCCAACTGTCGCCAGGCATACCATCCGACGGCGGAGCAGCAGGACGAGCTGGGACTGCCCGATGATCCGGAGAGGGTTTTCTACCGGGGGAAGGGCTGCCCGGAATGCTTCGATACTGGTTACAAAGGCCGTACGGCCGTCTTTGAGATTGTACCGCTTCCCATCAAGCTCCGGAGGCTGATCGCGTCCGGCAAGGGGCGGGAGGCGATTGAAAACGAGCTGATGAAACCCGGAAGCGATTTCGTATCGCTAAGGGATAATGCCCTCCGGCTGGTGGAGGACGGAACGACCACCGCGGACGAAATTCTCCGCGTGGTGTATGAGGATATTTGATAGAGGAGAGGTACAATGACAGGCGTAGCGAGTTATGTGGCGAAGGCAAGGCAGGACGGGGCCTCGGATATCCATTTGATTTTCGGGCTTCCGCCCAAGTACAGGAAGGACGGGCAACTGGAGAACATGGAGGACATCCCGCTCTCGGCAGACGACTGCATGGACATTTGCCGGGAACTGGCGGGAAAGGACATGGACATCTATGAGAAGACCGGGGAGCTGGACGCGGCGGCCACATTTTCAGGTGTCCGTTGCCGTATCCACATTTTCCGGCAGCAGGGAATGCCGTCGGTGGCCCTGCGTCTCCTCTCGGACAAGATTCCCAAGCTTGATTCACTGGGGCTGCCGCCGGCGGCGCTGGACCTTCCGAAGCTGCACAAGGGCATCGTCCTCGTGACTGGTGAGACGGGTTCCGGTAAATCGACGTCTCTGGCATCGATGCTTGATTTTATCAACCATACGCAGAAATGCCATATTGTGACCCTGGAAGACCCGGTGGAATATATCTATACGCCGGACAAGGCGGCAATTAACCAGCGCGAGGTGGGGAAGGATACCTTGAGCTTCGCGGCCGGCCTTCGCGCCAGCCTCCGTGAGGACCCGAACGTGATTCTGATCGGTGAAATGCGTGACCGCGAAACGATCGAGACCGCGATTACGGCGGCGGAAACCGGCCATCTGGTCTTCGGGACGCTCCACACGGGAAGTGCGTCCGATGCGGTGGACCGTATCGTCCAGGTTTTTCCTGAAGGGATGCAAATGCAGATTCGTCTGCAGCTCTCCATGTGCCTGCAGGCGGTCATCACGCAGCAGCTGGTTCCAAAGAAGAACGGCGGGAGAGTACTGGCCGTTGAGATGATGGTCGTTACGGACGCAATCCGGAACCTGATCCGCAATGGGAATACGCCGCAGATTGCAAATGCGATTGCGACGAGTGCGGCGATTGGCGGGCAGACCATGGACCAGGCGCTGGTTCGCCTCGTGCGCGGCGGAAAGATCACGAAGGACGTGGCCTTGAAATATGCGCATGAGACGGAATATGTGAAGAAAAATGCGTAAGCTTGCATTTCTCTTGCCTCCCCCTCCAGGGGGAGGTGGCACGGCGAAGCCGTGACGGAGAGGGGCCGCAGCACCTTAGGCTACGGGAGCATTTATCTTTCATTTCTTAGCTGCTATAGGTCGGCACCCCTCTCAGTCAGCGCCTTTGGCGCTGACAGCTCCCCCTGAGGGGGAGCCAAGAGGAGCGGATGTCAAGAGGAGCTAAGAGCTTCTAAGGTAGCACCTCAGGTGAGACCCCTCTCAGTCAGTGCCAAGATTATTAAACAAAAAATGACAAAATCATATTTGCCAGACCCTTGAAAGGAGTGGCAAAATGCCAAAATACAAGTATACAGTTGTCTCGGGAAACGGGGAGAAGGTTTCCGGCATTATCGAGGGCTTCAACGAGATGGATGCGGCTGCCAAGCTGAAGGAGAAGTATCCGATCGTGCAGAGCCTGGCGGAGCTTGGCGGAAAGGGCAAAGGCGCCGGTATCATGGCCCTGGAGATTGGCGGCAGCAAAATCAACCCCAAGGCCTTCACGCTGATGTGCAGCCAATTTGCCGTTATCCTCCGCGCCGGCGTTCCCATCTCCCGGACCGTGCATTTGATCGCGGACAAAATGACGGACAAACCGCTGAAAAGGATTCTGGAGGAGGTCGCCGAGGACGTTGAGGCCGGTCGGTCCATCTCGGCGAGCTTTGCGGAGCGCGGAAAGAAGAAACTTCCGATTACCTTCCTCGAAACAATCCACGCCGGCGAGGAGGCCGGTAACCTCGACTCGGCCTTCGAGTCGGTCAGCGAGCATTACACGAAGCAGATGAAGATGAAGGGGAAGGTGCGTGGCGCCCTGATCTACCCGGCATTTGTCTTCGTGGTCGCGATCGTGGTCGTCATCGTCATGATGGTGAAGGTCGTGCCGACCTTTACGGCCATCTTCGAGGAGCAGGGTTCTGAGCTTCCCGTCATGACGCAGATCCTGATCAATATGTCCCATTTTTTCCGGGAAAATATCATTACCATGCTCATCGTTGCGGCGGCCCTCATCATCAGCTACAAGATTTACAGCAATACGGAGTCCGGGCGGATGCAGGTAGCCAAGGGCAAGCTGAAAATGCCGGTGCTCGGTAAGATCAACGTTCTCAATGCCGCGAGCCAGTTCGCAAATACCATGGCGATGATGCTGCAGGCCGGCCTGCCTATCACGAAATCGGTCGGGATTTGCGCACGCGTCATTGACAACTATTATGTCAGCACGGAGGTTGGCAAGATTACCGGACGGCTGGAGGAAGGGCATACGCTCGGCTACAGCCTCCGGGAGGCAAATTGCCTGCCGGACATTTTGGTGGACATGACGGCCGTTGGCGAGGAGAGTGGTGAGCTCGCGCAGACGCTTACAATGACGGCAAATTACTACGACTCGGAGCTGGAGCAGGCGATCGCCGATGCCCTGGCAAAGCTGGAGCCGACCATTTTGGTCTTCCTGGCTGCATTTGCCGGATTCATCGTCATCGCCATCTACATGGCCATGTTCGAAATGTACGCGGGGATGTAAGAAGGCGTTAAAGAAAAGCATTACCCGAAATATACGATATGATATTTTCAAAATGTACGCGGGGATGTAAGAAAGTGATGAAGAACAACATTATCCGAAAAATACGAAGCCGGCGCGGCGGTATCAACTGGCTGATTGCCCTTTTGATTATCGCGAACATCGCTCTGGTGGTCCTGATCCTGATCCCCGTCTGGAATAATTTCCAGTATGAGGCTGGAAAGGTCGCCTGCGACCAGGCCATGAAGTCCGCCGGAGACGGGCTGATCATTGAGTATCTGGGGTCGCTGGAGGAGATTACGTCCGAGGAGGCTATGAAGCTCTTGGACAAGATCATGCCGGCCCGGGACGAGCTGTGCCCGCTCAGAGGCTCCATTTATCTCAAGAAGGGCGACAACGGTATTTTCACGCCGGTCTGCGGCATCCATGACAGCGACGAGAAGGAGCGCGTCCGGCTGAACGCCTCCTACGCGAAGGTGCTTGTGGAGGAAAAGCTCGAAAAGGCGAAGGAAGCCGCAAAGCTCGGTACCGAGACGGAGGAGAAAAAAACGGACGACGCCGGGCGCGAGGTGACGACGATCGTGATTAACGGCAAGGAGCTGGGTTGCGTCCGCGTTCTGCAGGAGGAGCATCTCCGCCACGGGACAGCCTATACCCAGGGCTACGACGAGGTCGTCGCCTTCTACGGAATCGAGGGGGAGGGCAACTTTAATGACGGCCGCGTGAAAAATGGCAAGATTGCCTATTTTGTCTACGCGGACAAGAACTACTGCGCGCTCTGGCGTGCGAAGGACGGCTGGTCCGGGGATGCATACAAATGAGCATATATGAATACCAGCCTCTGCTGATTTTCCTTGTCATCGTGGCGGCCATGTTCGGGGCGGCGATGGGGTCGTTCCTTAACTGCGCGGCCTACCGCGTCGTTCACGGCGAATCCTTTCTGAAAGGGCGCAGCAAATGCCCCTCCTGCGGACATTTGCTGGGTGCGTTGGAGCTGATCCCGATTCTGAGCTGGCTCATCCAAAGGGGCCGCTGCAAGGCCTGCGGGCAAAAAATCTCCGTACGGTACCTTCTGACGGAGCTGGCATTTGCCTGTATCACGGTCCTCTGCCTTCTGCGTTTTGATCTGACGGTCCTTTGCCTTCGGAATTACGTTTTTCTCTGCTGTCTCTTTTTGCTGACGCTGACGGATTTGGAGGGGATGCTGATTCCGGACGGCTGCCACATCATCGCCGTAATTGCGTGGGTAGTGACGCTCCCGTTTCTTTTTACGGGCTGGGGCGATGTCGGCCTTAGAATCCTGGCCGCCCTGCTGTTTGGCGGGGGGCTTTTGGTGATCTCCCTCGTGATGGACCACCTCCTCGGCCGGGACAGCCTCGGCGGCGGGGACATCAAGCTATTTGCTGTCGTCGGGCTTTATCTCGGCATCCTCGGCACCCTGTTTACATTGATGCTCTCCTGCATTTTGGGACTTTTGTTTCATTTGCTTTCCAGAGCGGGAGAAGAGGAGGAGAAGGCATTTCCCTTCGGCCCGGCCATCGCGGTGGCCGCCGGAGCCATGCTGCTTTTCGGGGAGCCGCTGCTCAATTGGTATCGAGGGCTGTTACTATAAGAAATGATGCCGGAGATTCTGTCATTCTGAGCGAAGCAAAGAATCCCGTAAGGTATTGCTTGTCATTCTGAGCGAAGCGAAGAATCTTGTGGCTTGTTATTTCATATTATTAACGGAGGGGCTATGGCAAAAAAAATACTGGGAATAGATATCGGATATGACCGGATGAAGCTTGCGCTTTGCCAGGGGGGACGCGCCCTGAAAACGGTGGCGGTTCCCATGCCCGAAAACCTCCTCAAGGAGGGAAGGGTCACTTCGCCGGACGCGATGGCGGAGCTTCTTAAGAATACGTTGAAGGAAAACAAAATCCGCACGAACATGGCGGCCATCGTCCTTCCCAACGAAGTGGCCTTTGTCAAGAACGTGGAAATGCCCATGATGAGCGCCGACCAGCTGCTGTATAATTTGCCCTTTGAATTTAACGACTATATCACCGGCGAGATCAAGGACTACGTGTTCGACTACGCGGTTCTCGGTACGGGACAGAAGGAACCCGAGGAGGGCAAGGCAGAGAGCGAAGGCGAGGCGACCCAGACGCTGGAGCTGCTTGCGGCCGGCACCCGTAAGGACGTCATCGAGGATGCGCAGTTCTTTACGCGGAAGGCCGGGATGAAGCTCGTGATGGCGGCCCCGGAGATTTGCGCGTTTATGGAGCTGATCCGGGCGAGGAAGGCCGAGCTTTCCGCCGAGGCGGAGGAGCTATGCATTCTGGATATGGGCTATTCCTCCATTCGGATGTTCATGTTCAAGCAGGACCGCCACGTCGCGACGCGCATGCTGGAAACCGGCCTGGTCAACATCGATAACGTGCTCGCGGACATCTTCGGCGTCGACGTGCATTTGGCGCATACCTACCTGCTGACAAATTATGAGAACTGCCAGCATCGGGAGGAATGCATGTCCGCCTATGAAAATATTGCCGTGGAGCTGATGCGGGCCTTGAATTTCTACCGTTTCAGTAACCGCGACAGCTCGCTTGGCGATATGTGGCTCTGCGGCGGCGGGGGCGCGATTGAGCCGCTTCGGGAGACCCTCCGGGAAATGCTCGACATTGACATTCACGGGGCGGAGGAGCTCGTCGCGGGCGGCGAGTCCATCGAGGAGTGCAATAGTTTTCTGCCGGCAATCGGTATCACCATGGAAGAGACGAGGAGGAAGTGACCAGTGGCAAAGGCAAATACCGGCGCGGAGCGCCGGGGGAAGGATAGTAAGCGCGGTCGTATGCCGACCAAGCGGTCCATCAACCTGGTGAAGGTCGATGAGAAGAAGCCGAAGATTGGAATCGCCATTCCTGCGATGATCCTGATTGTGATTCTGGCCGGCGTGTTCAGCAAGTTTTTTGTCATTGACCGCTTTGCGGAGATGGATGCCGCGTTCGCAGAGGTGGTGCGTCTCCGGAACCAGGTGGACGACCTCAATGATGCGCTGGAAAAATATACGGACGTGGAGGATGTCTACGCCCATTACACGAAGGCGGATATGAAGGCCGAGGAGCTGGCCCTGGTGGACCGCGTGCTCGTGATCGATCTGGTGAAAAAGGTGCTGCCGGAGGGAAAGGGTTCAAAAAAATGGAACGTCACTGGAAACGTCCTGACCATCGAGGTGGCGGAGAGTACTCTCGGCAAGCAGAACGAGTTGACAAAGGAAATCGAGAAAAGCCCGATCGTGGACAGCTGTACGATTACGCGGGCCAGCAAGAACAAAGACAAGGAAAAGGACGAGGAAGTCCGGGCCATTATGACCGTGTACTTGAAGCAGCCGGAGGAGGATGAGGAGGAGGACACGAATACGTCGTCCGAGCCGGCTGGGAAAATTGTAGATACCTCCGATAGTTCGGATTCTTCAGATGGTTCGAATGTTTCGGATAGATTGGATAGTTCGGGTACTTCTGATGCTTCGGCTCTTTCCGATATCTCTGATGCTTCGGATGCTTCGATGGAGTTGAATGGAGAGTCTTTTGATTCATCAGAGGAAGAGAACGGTAAATCCTCTGTTGAGGAATCGAATGGAGAGGCCACGGATTCTTCTGTGATTTCTTCGGAGGATTCCAATGAGAAATTGGCAGAATCTTCTGCGAAATCTTCAGCAAAAGCCACCGAGCAAGTCGAGGATTCTTCGAAATCATTTTCGAAGAAACTAACGAGCGGATTTGTAAAGATATCGACAAATGTTGCTGCAACGTCTTCGAAGGACATGTTCGGCAGTTCAGTGGGGGTATCGGCTGGGGAGGTGGGTGTATGAAGGTACTGAGCCGAGATTTTACAAGACGGGAGAAGGTGCTTTTGGTGCTTCTGAGCCTTATCATGATTGGCCTCTCGTATTACCGCTTCGTCGATATGCCGGTCCGCGAATCTATCGAGAAATCGAACGCGGAAATCGCGAACTTGGAGGTTGAGGCGCAAACACTGCAGGCAAGGGTTACCTTCCTCCGAAATTTGCAGGCACAGCTTGACGCGATGAAGGAAGCAGGTGAGCTCTCCTATATGCCAAGCTACAATAGCAGCAAAGCGGAAGTGGAATTCTTAAACGATATTCTTGGGGAGACGGAGAAATACAGCATTACCTTTGCAAATGTGACCCGCTCCGGCAACCAAATCCGCCGCAACTTTACCCTGCAGTACACGACCGCAAACTATACGGAGGCGGAGGCCATCCTCAAGAAGCTTGGTGAGTATGAGAACCGCTGCCTTGTCGGGGATGTCCAATGCTCGATTGATGCTAAGGGCGAGGTCACGATTAACTGTGCCGCCATTTTCTACGAGACCATGGCCGACGGTACGCCAGATGCAGGTCTTCCGGCAGACTCCGCGACGGTGAACACCTGAATAGGTTTTAGGCATAAATAAGATGTTACAGACCGTGCAGTTATCTTCATAATATTTTAAAATTATATTTTTAGGTTTTGATTGAAAAAATGCATTTGTATGCTATACTTAATATAAGATACAAGCTGTTCCCGGCAGCTGGTATTATAAAAGTAAGTTGTTAACCCTGTCTTGTGGATATCGGCCGTATTCCATCAAGACGCAAAGACTACATGTAGAAAGGAAGTGTTACTTATGAAGAAAAACAACAAAAAGGGTTTTACACTCGCTGAGCTTCTGATTGTTGTGGCCATCATCGCCGTGTTGGTCGCTATTGCGATACCGATTTTTACAAATCAGCTTGAGAAGAGCCGTGAAGCAACCGATCTTGCAAATGCGCGCGATTACTATTCTCAGGTTTCTGTTGCGCTACTTGACGGTACACTGACAGCTGTTGACGATTCAATGACACTTGCCAACGGTATTACTGCGAAGCTTACAACCGCAACTGCTGCAACTAATAGTTCAGATGGTACCTATGTTGTTGAAGTGAGTGGTATGCCAGTGACTCAGGCTGTGAGCGGTTGGGTTACAACACCGCTTATTGCAAACGTTACGGCAACAGGAGATGTGTACAATCATGGTACAAATAAAACGTGTAAAGTGACTTTCACTTTTAAGGAAAAGTGGGCAAATAACAGCACTTCTTCTTACCTTGATACAGTTGTGTTCAGTCAGGGCTCATAAGTACGAGGACACACAAGATGCGCACGGGGACACATGCAGGCGCACTGGAAAAGGTTAGTTACTCCACTGTATGAAGTTTAACACAATTTGACCGCCCCAAAGCTATCGGGAACAGGTTGGCAGTGTCACTGCCTGACGACCCTGTCGTTTCAACGAAACCATAAAACATTAATGTCGCCCCTCTATCCGGGAAGGAAGGGATGACAAGATGTTACCAAAAGAAAAGGCTCCATCCCCCTCGTGCGGGATGGGGCTTTTCATTTGTCAATAAAGACACATGGGGATAGGTTTGTTGGGTTTCGATTCTGCGCAATTCTGTTACTGCTATTGTTGATTTATAATTAAAATTGACCCAGGATTTACGAGGAAAATTGACCCACCTTAGTGGCGGGGTCATGAGTAAGTAAGTCCCCTCCTGCTACACTGTACCTTGAAAATTTTACACTTAGAATTGACCCACCCAGTCACAGGAAGTACAATCCTCACCGTGTGCAATCGGGCACGGTGAGGAGGTGAAAGAAGGTGTACAGATTGCAAGATTGGGCAGCCGTCCAGAGGGTCTATAAGCAGACCGGTTCGAAGCGTGAAACAGCAAAAATACTGAATATCTCACGAAACACAGTAAGGAAGCTGTTGCAACAGAAGGAAGAACCAGCCTACAAGCGCAAGATTTATAGCTCCTGTCTGGATGAATACAGGGAACTTGTTATTGAATGGAGATGCGGTGACTTGAATGGTACGCGGATATTCAACGAGCTGAAAAAAAGGGGCTACACCGGCAGCATCGGACCGGTTTACAGGTTCCTCCGAAGGGTGGATGAAGACGTGGGACTGATCAGTTCAAAGGCCACCGTAAGGGTCGAGACACCCCCGGGGGACCAGGCGCAGTTCGACTGGACGGAATACTCCGTGGCGGTCGCCGGCCGGGAACAGAAGGTCTACTGCTTCGCCATGATCCTGGCCGCGTCCAGGAAGAAGAGCATATGCTTCTCCCTGAAGGTGGACGCACCCGCCGTCTACGAGGCCATCCAGGAGCTGTTCGACGACCTGGGCGGGGTGACCCTGGAGCTTCTGATCGACAACCCGAAGGCCCTCGTGATTGAAAACAATCCAAAGAGCGAGGAGGAGGTCCGCTATAACCCCCAGGCATTGCTGCTGGCGAAGCACCTGGGGACGGAACTTAACGCATGCCCCTGCTACTGGCCACGTAAAAAGGGGAAAATCGAATCAAATATGTCGAACAACAATTCGTAAAAGGGAAAAGGGGAAAAGCTATGGATCCGAACACATAATCCTGCCTGCGTCCGTATGAGCCCTCTGGGTGTCATTACATGACCAGGCTTTTTTGTTGGAGGTAATGATGAAGCGTTTAACAGACGCCCAGAAAGAGGCCATACGGGAATTC
>CADCQU010000051.1 GCA_902803635.1 uncultured Lachnospiraceae bacterium
CGTAGCCCGCTACGCCTCCTTCCTCCGCCTTGTAGAAACGAATTTATCCTAAGCCAACTGTACACCTTATTTCTTAACAGCTCCTAAAGAACTCAATTTGGAATTATTTCAAAATGGGGCTTGACAATAATGCTCAAATAGAGTATTGTAAAATGCGCAAGAAGAAAATTAAGAAAAGGAGGTGGGGAGCTTGTATGTTCCAAAATCAAAGGAGGAAGCGGAGTTTCTTGCAGCCTATGATTCCGGCAAGTACGAGAAGCCTTCGGTGACGGCGGACATCGTGGTTCTGACGATTAAGAAGAATGCCCTGCACGTGCTCCTGGTGCGGCGGGGAGGCTTTCCTTACAAGGGCTGTTGGGCGATTCCGGGCGGCTTTGTCGGGATGCAGGAGTCCGTCGATGACGCGGCTGCGAGGGAGCTTTGGGAGGAGACGGGCCTTTCCGATATCCCCGTCCACCAATTTGGCACCTTCGGCGAAGTAGACCGCGATCCCCGGATGCGGGTCATTTCCGTGGCCTACATGGCATTCCTTCCGGCGGAACGCCTCGAGGCGAAGGCCGGCGATGATGCGGCCGAGGTGCAGTTCTTCGAGATCCGCGATACGGAGGACGGGCTAGCCTTCATCGGACCGCGCAACGTCCTCAAGGAGACGGACCTTGCATTTGACCATATCGACATCCTCAAACGCGCCTTACGGATGCTCAAAAATCGTATCGACTATACGGACGATGCATTTGCCTTCCTTGACGACCAGGATTTCACCATCTATGAGCTTCAGAGGATTTTTGAGACCGTGAAGGGCCGGCCCGAAAATTTGACAAATTTCCGACGGATCTTTGCCAACAAATACCTGAAGACAGGGCTTGTCGTCGAGACCGGAGAGAAGAGCACCCGCGGCTCGCGCAAGCCCGCGGCGACGTACCGGAGGCTTAGGAACTGAGAGAATGAATGGAGACGGTTATGAAGAGAGCATTGATTGTAGTTGATATGCAGAAGGATTTTGTGGACGGGGCGCTTGCGAACCCGATGGCGGAGAAGATTGTGCCGCTGGTGCAGGCGAAGATCAAATCTGCGAAGAAGAACCACCTGCTGATCTTTACGAGGGATACCCATGATCCCGAGTACCTGGAAACAGAGGAGGGGAAGAACCTGCCCGTCGTGCACTGCGTTGCGGGAACGCCTGGCTGGCAGGTGATCGACGAGCTCTGGCCGTACCTTGCGGACGCGGCCGTGATCCTCGACAAGGAGACCTTCGGGAGCAGCGGACTTCTTGACTACCTGCGGAAAATGAAGGGCATCGAGGAGGTCGAGCTTGTCGGGCTTTGCACGGACATTTGCGTGATCAGCAATGCACTGCTTGTGAAGGCGGCCCTGCCAAATGCGCATGTCAAGGTGGATGCCCGCTGCTGCGCGGGGGTCACGGCTGAGTCCCACGACACCGCCCTTGCCGCCATGCGGGCCTGCCATATCGAGGTCCTCGGCCAGGGCGAAGAGCCGTGGAGGGAATAATTTAACTATACAAGGAGGACAGGATGGAAGAGAACGTAAAAAAACGAGAGGGAAGCGTAGGTATTGTATTTGGCTGCTTCATTCCGCTGCACGCGGGGCACAAGATGCTGATTGAGACGGCCATCGCCGAGAACGAGAAGGTCATCATCGGCGTCTGCGGGGCCGTAGACGACCGCGGCCGCGACTTCGTGCCATTTGACGACCGCTACGACCTCATTTGCCGAAAATACGCGGGGCCGATGGTGAAGGTGGTGAAAATCGACGACCGGAAGATTTCCATGGACGGTACGTTCACGCTGCAAAACTGGGTGGTCTGGTGCGACGAGCTTTTCTCGCAGGCGGAGGAGAGCCCGGACGGGGACATCACCTGGTATATGGGCGAGGAGAGCTACCGTGACAAGATTTCGCAGATCTATCCCGAACATCGATTTCGCATTTTTGACCGGAGGGAGATTCCCCTCTCCGGCACGGAAATCCGCGAGAATTTCCAGAACCACGCGGAGGAGATTGACGAGGCATTTTTGAACTATCTTGAGAAAAAACGCCGTCGTCGCCTCAAGGACATCATCCGCAGCCTCCTCGAGACCGACCTCTACAAATTCAGCATGGGCCAGGCCATCTACCACCAGTTTCCGACCTACACGACGACGTGGACCTTCAAATGCCGCAACACGGACGTGCATTTTACGGAGGAGATGGTGGAGGAAATCCGCGCACAAATCCGACACTATTGCTCGCTGCGGTTTACGGAGGAGGAGCTGGGCTACCTTCGCACTATTGAGTGGCTGAAGGATAGCTACATTGATTTCCTGCGGCTCTGGCATCCCCGTTACGAGGATTTTACGATTACGACAGATGCCCCCTGCGGCCTTGCGATTGAGACAAATGGCACGTGGCTTAACACCTCGATGTATGAGATTCCGACCCTTGCGATTGTAAACGAAGTCTATTTCCGTATGCAGTACAAATATGAGGAGCTGTTCCAAAGCTTCCAGGAAAAGCTGGCGGAGAAGGTGGAATGGCTGACGAAGGGGGCCTACAAGCTCGGGGCGTTCAGTGAATTCGGCCTCCGGCGGCGGCTCTCGGCCGAGGCGCAGGACCTTGCGGTGCGAAAGCTCAAGGAGGGACGATACGCGGGGTCTGCATTTGCCGGAACCTCTAATGTATATCTTGCAAAGAAATATGACGTAAAGCCCGTCGGCACGATGGCCCATGAGTGGATCATGTGCGTCGGCCAGGGCAACCACAAGCACAACCCGGCCTACTCCAACTGGTACGCGCTCGACGCCTGGGTCAAGGAGTACGGGGTCCTGAACGGGACCGCCCTCACCGACACCATCACGACGGACTGCTTCCTCAAGGATTTCCGGCGGACCTACTCCACACTCTTTAACGGCGTGCGCCACGACAGCGGCGACCCGATTGCGTGGGGCGAGAAGATGATCGCCCATTACGAATCCCTGGGCATCGACCCGCGGACGAAGATCCTGCTCTTCAGCGACAGCCTCAATTTCGAGAAGGCCAGCCGTCTCCGGGCGCATTTTGAAGGGAGAATCAAGGTTGTCTTCGGAATTGGAACTTACATTGCCAATGACACCTGCGTGCCGGCTCTCAACATCGTCATGAAGACCACGCGCTGCAACGAGGACGACGTGGCCAAGCTCTCCGACGTGGACGGGAAGGGGATGTGCAAGAACGAGGACTACCTCGCCTTCCTACGCGAGACCATTCGCCGCCGCATGGAATACGAGGCCCGCATGGTGGGACGGACGAACAATTCGTAAAGGAGATAAATATGGAGACATTTAACCCCAAAAAAGAGATAGAGAATATCACTTCCTGGATTCGAGACTGGTTTTCGGCAAATGGCCCGACCGCGACGGCGGTGGTTGGCATTTCCGGCGGGAAGGACTCGACCTTGGTGGCGGCGCTGCTTGCCCGTGCGCTCGGGAAGGATCGGGTTTTTGGCGTGATCATGCCAAATGGCGAGATGGCCGATATTGAGGATGCACAGGAGGTCGTGAAGTTTCTTGGCATCCGTAATGCCGTGGTGAATATCGCCGAAGCCTATAAAGGGCTTGTGGAGAGCATTTCTCCTGTGCTTGCCCTGTCTGAGGATACAAAGATCAATATCCCGCCTCGCCTTCGGATGACCACCCTCTACGCTATCGCCCAGAGCCTTCCGGGCGGCGGACGGGTCGCGAACACCTGCAATGCCTCCGAGGATTACGTGGGCTACTCCACGAAGTTTGGTGATGCGGCGGGAGACTTCTCCCCGCTTTCGGAGTACACCGTGACCGAGGTGCTCGCCATCGGGGACGAGCTTGGCCTGCCCGCGCATCTGGTGCACAAAACGCCCTCCGACGGACTCTGCGGGCTGAGCGACGAGGATAAGCTCGGCTTCACCTATGCTACCCTCGACCGCTACATCCGGACGGGCATTTGCGAGGATCCGGCCACGAAGGACAGCATCGACCGGAAGCACCGCGCAAACCTCCACAAGCTCCTCCCCATGCCGAAATACGAGCGGGGGAAGGAAGTGTAAACGTAGAAAACCCCCGCAGGCATTTGCGTCTGCGGGGGCTTTTGCGAGATTTTCAATTATTCTGCGGCACTTTCATTTGCCGGGACCGATTCCGCGGCGCTTTCATTTGCCGTAACCGTCTCAGCGACGCTGGATTCCTCAATGGTTTCCACCGGGGTCGGCGTGGGCTCGACGTAGCCCTCGGAGAGGCGTTCGATGAGGTTCATCGCGACGGCGATGTCGGTCTGGTAGTCGATGTACGCCTCGGGCATATCGGCGGCGATGGCATCCTCCTTGGACTCGTAGCCATTCACGCTGAGGACGGTCGCAAGGGCTTCCTTATAGAAATCATCGTCGCGCGTCACGCCCTCGGACTTCATGATGGCCTGCGCGACAATCCATGCCTTCGTGTCCTCGCGGGTGATAATGTCCTCCTCGTAGCCGTAGGCATCGAGGACCTCCGAGTAGGTCATGCTGTAGGTCTCGGCCGTGTGCGTAAAGACCTCGCGGAGGAGCTCCAGCATCGTCTGGTGCAGGTCCGCCGGATAGCTCTTCATCTTGGAGGTATTGACCGTATACAAAAATGCCTGTGTCGGGGACATGTACTCAATGTAATTGATGGTGGTATTGAAATGCGCTTCCTTGCCATTCAGATTATCGACACCGTAGTTTTCCGGGAAGGTCGCGACCACGTCCACCACGTCGCCCGCCTTGTGTCCAACGAGCTGGTCCTCGAAGCCCTCGATGAAGGAGCCGGAGCCAAGCTCCAGGTCGGTCGTCCCGGAGCCGCCATCAAATTCCTCCCCGTCGATGGAGCCGACAAACGTGATGTTCACGGTATCTCCAAGCTTCGTAACGGCATCCTCCGGCGCACGCAGGACGAGGCCCTTGTACTCCGTCAGGTCAACAAAGGTCGACCAGTCATTTGCCGCAAGGTTGAGGTCCGAAATCTCCGCCTCGTCGTCGAGGAGGGAGGTGGTCATCGCCTTCTTGGCATCCTCCTCAGATTGCTCGGCGGTCGAAGAGTCGGTGGCGGAGCTGTCCACTGCGCTGCTGTCGGTCGCGGTGCTTTCCGTTGCGGACGAGGTGGTCGCGGAGGACGAAGTCTGGGACGAGGTATTCGAGGAGGCGGTGCCGCCGCAGCCGCCAAGCACGAGGCAGCCGAGGAGGGCAAGGGCTAGAAACTTCTTTTTCATTATTCAGATTCCTTTCTTTTGGAGATAGCGGCAAATGTCCTCACCGCTGCTTTCCAGATGCAATGGCACTATATTACTCCCATCCGGACAAATACGCAAGCTAAGACACACTAATTTCATAAAAAACATGGGAAAGGGCAGACAAAAACAAAGCTAAGCCTTTTTGGTGCGGCTGCGCACATGCAGGAGCAGAAGGAGCAGCGCCTTGGCGATGTTGTCGGCGATCATGCAGTACCAGACCTCGAGGAGGCCGCCGCCCCAGACCTTGACGACGAGGAAGGTAAAAAGGATGCGGATGGCCCACATGCTGAAGGTTTCTACGAGGAAAACCCCCTTCGTCTGCCCCTTCCCGTAGCTGATGCCCTCCAGCACGATCATGAGGCCGAAAAACGGCTCCGTAAAGGCCACGAGCCGGAGCATTTGCGCGCCGAGCTGGATTGCGGTTTCCGAGGGAGTAAAGAGCCGCATCAGCGCCTCGCTCAAAAAGTAGAGGCAAATGCCGCTGACGACCATCATGCCGACGGTGATGGCGATACTGTATGCTTCCGTCAAATGCATTTTCTCCTCGTTTTTCTCGCCGAGGGCGTTCCCGACAAGCGAGGTCGTGGCCGTCCGGAAGCCGTAGCCGGGGATGTAGAAGAGCTGTTCCGCCGTGACGGCGAGCGAGTGGGCCGCGAAGATCGTCTTCCCCATGCCGGAGACCATGCCCGCGAAGAAGACATACCCGAGGCACGAGGCCAGCGAGGTCCCGAGGGCCGGCAGGCCGATTTTGGCAAATTCCCTGTAGACAGCCTTCCGTTCGGGCAGGCGACGGTTGGGCAGGAAATCCTGTCTTGAAAACCGCAGCGCCGGCGTTTTTCGGACGACCGCCAGCATCGCGATTCCCGCGAGGGTGTAGGCAATGGCCGAGGCGATGGCCGCGCCCGTAACGCCGAGCGAGAGGCCGTAAATCAGCAGGGCATTCAAGGCGGCGTTCAGGACATTTGCCGAAAAATTAATCAGCATCGGGGTGCGGGTATTTTTCGTGGCCCGGATCGCCGCGCCGAGGACGATGCTCATCGCCCGAAAGACGAGCGGAAGGCTCACAATCGTAAAATAGGTGCTCGCCGGTCCGCGCACGTCCGACTCCGCCCCCATCCAGACGGGGATGAAGGGTGAGAGAATGAGGCAAATGCAGGTGAGAAGACCGCCGATGATGAGGAGCAGGAGGGTCGCCTGACCGGTGATTTGCCGCGTTCTTCGGGTGTTGCCCGCCCCGTTTTCGCGGGAGACCATGGCCATCACCGCGATGGCGAGCGCGTAGGGAATGCTGTTTACCAGCCAGTTGATGGTCGTCGTCGTGCTGACGGCGGCCGTCGCCCCCTCGCCGAGCCGTCCGACCATGGCCGTGTCCACATACTGTAAGAGCGTGGATAGCACCTCCTCCAGCATTGTCGGGATCGACAGCAGTATGAGATTCTGAAGAATCTGTTTTTTGACGGTTTTTTCCTGCATGTTAATCCCCTTCTTTTTCCTTCTCGCTTCCCCCGAAGATGCTGGCGAGGATGACGGCCGCGAACATGAGGACGCAGCCGAAAAACTCGCGGAGCGTCAGCCCCTCCCCGAGAAGGAGCCACCCAAAGAGGGCCGCAAAAACGCCTTCGAGGCTCATCAGCATCGAAGCAATCGTGGGGTCGAGGCCTTTCTGCGCGACCACCTGCAGCGTGTAGGCGATGCCGGTGCTGCAAATGCCCGCATAGAGGATGGCGGGGAGCGCGGCGGAGAGGTCGGCGAGAGAGGGATGCTCGAAGAAGGGGAGCAGGATTCCCGCAAGGAGTCCCTGCACCATGTACTCCAGAAAGGACAAAAGGATCGGGTCCATTTTGGGGGCGAAATGGTCAAGGCTGAGAATCTGGCAGGCGAAGAGGAAGGCCGCCAGGATGACGAGCGTATCTCCCATCTCAAGTCGGAATTCGCCCTTGATACTGAGGAAATAGAGCCCGACCACCGAGAGGACGACGCAGAGCCAGATGACGAGACCGGGTCGCCGCCCGAAGAAGCTCCCCAGGACCGGCACCAGCACCACGTAGAGCGCGGTGATGAAGCCGGCCTTCGCGGTCGTCGTGTAGGCGATGCCCGCCTGCTGCGAGAGGCTCGCAAGGAAAAGGAAAAGCCCGCAAATACAGCCGGCCGGGAGCATTTGCCGAAGCAAAGCTTTTAAACCAGTACCTGATTGCAAATGCCCGTTGTTTTCCTTCAAGTGGGAGATGCTGCCTGCATCAACGCCGGCCTGCAAATTCGCGTGGGAGATGTTGCCTGCATCAACGCCGACTTGCAAATGCTTTCGCACGCGAAAGATGACGAGGGGAAGGAGGACGAGGCAGCCGAGGAGACTCCGCGTGGCGAGGAAGGTCAGCGGACCGACATGCTCCGCGCCGACGCTCTGGGCCACGAAGGCCGCGCCCCAGATCATGGCCGTGAGGAGGAGGAGAAGAGTGCTGGTGAGGGTTCGTTTGTTCATGGGTTTCTTCCTTATATTATAATATAGTGACATGGCATCCGCTGTCCTTGCCTCCCCCTCAGGGGGAGGTGGCACGGCGTATACCCTCTCAGTCAGTGCCTTCGGCACTGACAGCTCCCCCAGAGGGGGAGCCAAGTATGACGAAGAGGGGCTGCACCTATGGACATATTCCCCAAAGAAAATGAAAGCGCATTGACAAAAATTGGAAAGATTGCTAAACTGATGAAAGTCTGGTTCGGGCAACAAAGCTGTTCTCAATAGTTCAAGATTTTACTTATTATTAATGACACTGTCAAGAAGAAGTGTCGGAAACCAGCATTTGTCAAAAAGAAAAGGTTACTATTCAGTTGACCCCGATTTTTCTGTCATTCTGAGGAGCGCGTCCTTCGGACATCCCAGAATTGAATCGCCTACGGCGATGAGGGATGATGAAAAGCGACGAAGA
>CADCQU010000052.1 GCA_902803635.1 uncultured Lachnospiraceae bacterium
CGGACGTCGCCGGTGTAGGTGTAGGGGTGGAGTTCGCCATTTTTCAGGATGACGGCGGAACCGCAGATGCCAAGGTCCTCGGTGTCGTGCGTTGCAAGCAGGACGAGCCCGCCATTTGACGTGAAATGCTCGATGTAGTCGCGGATGGACTCCTTGGCAGGGAGGTCGAGGGCGGCCGAAGGCTCGTCCATGAGGAGGAGCTTTGGGCGGTGTGCGACCGCACAGCTGATGGAGAGACGCTTTTTCATGCCGCCGGACATTTTCGAGACCGGAACCTTGAGGAAATCCGTAACCCCAAGGAGGGCGGGGACACCATTTGCCAGATCTTGTTTCAGGTTGCGGCCGCAGAAGGAGTACCAGAGGCGAAGGTTGTCGAGGGCGGAAAGCTCCGACATAAGAGGAGTGCCCTGGGGGACATAGCCGAGAACCTGCGAGCGGTATTTGTGATCCTTCAGGATGTCGGTACCGTCGACAAGGATGCGTCCGGCGTCCTCGTGGAGGGTACCGGCGAGGATCGAGAGGAGTGTGGATTTGCCGCAGCCGTTTTCGCCGAGAAGGGCGACGCACTGACCGGACGGGGCCGTGAGCGAGATGTCCCTCAGGACGGTTTTCTTTCCGAAGCTTTTTTTCAAATGGTCGATGACAAGTTCCATGGAAGGACCTCCCGTGTATTTTCTTGGTTCACTATAACAGCTTTTCGGGTGAATAGCAATAAGGGAAAATCGGTGAGCGTGGGAGGAAACGGTATTTTAAGAAGAAATGCGAATGACTGAGATTGCGGGGGGACAAAACTCGGATTGACAGAGCAAAAACGGGGGAGGTAATCCGAGTTTTAGGGATGAGGGGCAGGCGAAAATCGGATTGGCAGGATGAGAAATTGGGGAGGAATCCGAAATAGGAGCTAGAGAGGACGAAATGTAATAATTTTTTTGAAAGATTTAAGGAATCTTACATGAATTTGAAAGAAAAACTACTGGAAATGTGCGAAGGTGTGTGGTATAGTCTCTATGTTAAACGAAACATTGCCGGAAAAAACGGCACAGCAACACTATTTAGGGAGGAACAAAGATGAAAAAGAATGTTTTTTCAAAGGCCCTGGCTCTTTGCCTCGCCCTCGTCCTCTGCCTGGGGATGATGGCTGGCTGTGGCAAGAAGCAGCTGACCGCGAAGGAGCACTTCGATCTTGTCGCTACCAAGACGCAGAAAACGCTTGACGACGGTGCTATTTCGCTCTATGGAACTACGCTTGACTCGCTTTCTTCTGCGGAAGGCGGAGTTACGGATGTCAAGATTAGCCTCGGCGATGCTGGAAAGCAGCTTCTCTCCACGCTGACCGGCGGACAGATTCCGCTTGACTGGATTAATGAGATTGGCCTTAAGATTGGCGCCAAGGTCGATAAGAGCCTTATTTCGGATGAAATTGGCATTTCTCTGAATGGGGTTGATCTTGCGAAGATTCAGGATACCCTCGATGCGGACGGCAATAAGCTGTATCTCGCTGTTCCGGACTTGTTCAGCGATGTCCTTTCGCTGGATTTTGGCAAGCTTGCCGAGCAGGCAGGTGGAAGCCTGGGCGTTAGATTTGATAGTTCTGCTTTGAAGAATGTCCTGGATTTCAAGTCCTGGCTTCCGAGCGCGGATGCTCTGAAGAAAGTGTATGAAAAGTATGAAAAACTCGCCCTTTCGAACATCAACGATGTTACCAAGGAGGAGGCGACGGTAGAGGCTGGCGGTCTTACGCAGAAGTGCTCCAAGCTGAAGACGACCTTCGACTCCGCGAAGATGAAGGCAATCTCGAAGGTTCTTGGCGATGAGCTGTCGAAGGATCAGGACGTGGCCTCTATTGCCGACAATCTGGGAAGAGTTCTTGGCTTCAAGGGAAGTGAAGCGGTTGATGAACTTGTGGACGGTCTCGTCAATACAGATCCGGAGAATGCCTTTATTGACTTCACGGAGTATGCGGATGATGACGGTAACCTGGTCGGTCTGGATGTTACCACGAAGGACGAAGACGGCGAAGAGGCCATGAAGCTTGTTATTTCCGCTCCGGAGCAGAATGGCAAGACGGCCCTCGACCTTAAGATGACCGCTGGCGATCAGACGCTCACGATTACGGGAAGTGGAACCAAGGGCAACAATGCGGCCGACGGTACCTATTCCGTGAAGCTGAACGATGCCGAGATTCTTACGATTGAGGCGAAGGACAACAATCTTGAGAAGTCCGCGAAGGGCCTTTTGAACGGTTCCTACACCATTAAGTTTGGCAAGGCCATTGCGGATTTGATGGGATCGAACGCGGTCGCGAACGTTCTCACTCAGTTTGGTCTGAAGGTAGATGTTGCGATGACGGATGCGAAGAACTCGACCGCGAAGATTGAACTCGTGGACAACTCCGGCAACAGGGTTCTCGGCGCGGATGTCACCCAGACGGCTGGCTGGAACGGTGGTGCGGGTCTTGAGAAGTCGACCTCCACGGTGGATGTGACGGATTCTGAGGCACTTATGAATGTTGTCAAGGGTATCAACTGGACTTCCATCATGGACAAGCTCAAGAACGCCGGTCTTCCGGATCAGCTCATGAGTGCCCTCAAGATGGTTACGGCTATGTTTGGCGGCAGCGGGGAATAAATTAATGAAATAAAGTGTTAGAAAGGGCGTGGAGCAATCCACGTCCTTTTTGCACTTGGCTCCCCCTCAGGGGGAGCTGTCGGCGAAGCCGACTGAGAGGGGGCAGACTTTTAGCAGCTACGGAAGGAGAGGGCGATGTCTTTCTAGCAGGATCACCAAGTTGCGCGAATCGTCTAGAAAATATATAAATGAGAATACAATTAAATAAATTATAAAAATTAAACAGAAAAATAAAAATTTTTTCTAAAAAAGTGTTGACAATAACGAAGGCCTGTGGTATGATTGCACTATCAAATAAGAAGCGCTTCTAAAGAATCACTACCAACCAAAGCGATGTTCCCAAGGACGGATACGAAGTATCCAAAAGGTTCTATCGAATCGGAGACGAGAAATCTGATTCGAAAACAAGGTTCTGGAAGTCGAAAGGTCATATTTCCTCTTCACCAAAAAGAACATCGAACCACAGGGAGGGTACTCCAATGGAAGTAGTAATTGAGCCGATCAGGCACTTCCTCAATAGGAATTATGACAGGGTTTGGCAGTTCCCGACATGAAAACCGATTCCGACCAATCCGACATTTGAAGGCCGAAGATGCGTAGGTATCCGGCACACGGAAAACGGTAGTTTGCAAGCCAGACTTCCTATTGAGCAACTGTCGCCAGATGAAGAATTTGGAATTGTAAAGAAAGTTCCCTATTTGACAAATGGCAGCCGGTGGATCGAAAGATGAGTAACCGAGACTGAAAACCTGACGAGGAAGAGTAAGCACATTTCGGCGAAGAGAAAGACCACCACAAAAGCGAACATGAATTTCGAAGTTCGAAAGAACGAGCCGGGAATTAAAATAAAACTTTAAGATAGATTTGCAGCATCCTTGATGAGACAAAAGCACCCTGAAAAATAAATACAGAAATGGAGAATAAGCCATTGAAAACGGAATATAAATGACCGTCATCGTCGAGGGGTATCGCGATGACGGTCATTTTCTATGTCGAATAACAGCTTAAAGAAACGAGACTATTCCTCTTTGCAAAGAGGATTTTTTTTGTTAAAATAGGGGAAGTTATGAAAATCTGTGTGAGAGGATGGAGGAATGAAGGTCGTTTACGAGGACCGGGATCTTCTGGTAGTATATAAGGAAGCGGGAATGGCGGTGCAGAGCCGGAACGTGACCGAGATGGATCTGGAAAGTCTGCTTCGGAACCATTTGGCAAAACGTGACGGAGAGGAGGCCGCGAAGCGGCTATTTGTCGTGCACCGTCTGGATCAGCCCGTTTCTGGGCTTCTTGTATTTGCCAGGACGAAGGAAGCTGCGGCGAGCCTGTCGGCCCAGGTGCAGGACGGACGGATGAAGAAGATTTACCATGCGCGGGTTTCGGGGAAAATTCCGGCGGATGCTGGGGTTTTGGAGGATTATCTCATACGCGAGGCGGGCGGAAACCGTTCGCGGGTTGTGGAAGAAAATGAGAAGATTGGCAAGGCGGAAAGCAGGGGTAATCCAGTACTGACGGGAAATCGAAAAGGAAAAACAAAAGGTGCCAAGCTTACATCGGATGTAATTGGAGAGAGAAGAGTGGACGGTGCCAAGCTTGCGAGGCTTGCTTATCGGAAGATAGGAGAGGATTTACTGGAGATTGAGCTGTTTACGGGTCGGTACCATCAGATTCGCGTGCAGCTTGCGCACGCGGGAATGCCGATCGTGGGGGATTGTAAGTATGGTGATCCTGCGCAGAGGGGACGGCTGGAGCTAGCGGCGGTGCGTCTTTCGTTTGAGCATCCTCGAACCAAGAAAAAGATGAGATTTTCTTGGAATGAAAATGAAGAAGGAAAGTAAATGTTTCTGCCTGAAATGGTTTCTAACTGTACGGTTAGCCCACAACTCAACGTTTTTATGTCATTCTGAGGAGCGAAGCGACGAAGAATCCCGTTAACTTTGCGAA
>CADCQU010000053.1 GCA_902803635.1 uncultured Lachnospiraceae bacterium
GGGCATCGCCGACTGACGACAACGCAGTCAGGGCGGAATTTAGACAAGCAGATTTCCTGAGTTATTGATGAACAGTTCCTTAGCACAATTACATATTCGGATATCCTGTTCAATCAGGATCGACACTGATGTTGCGCTTCTCGATGTTGCGCCCCTCGATGTCACGCCCCTCGATGTTGCGCTTCTCGTTCCTGCGCCCCTCGATGTTGCGCTCCTCGTTCCTGCGCTCCTCGATGCTCCGCTCCTCGTTCTTGCGCCGCTCGGGTTTTCGCTCCTCGGTACTGTTCTCCTCCGTGCTGCCGGCCTCGCGGGCATGGAGCTTTTTGAGTGCCCCGTTGATGCGCTTTTCGTCCCGCCAGAGCGAGAACATGGCGCTGAACCAGGAGAAAAGATAGACAATGAGGAAGACCAGGATGGCGAGAAGGTTTTCAATGATGTTGGCGTACCAGCCGGCAAGCCAGCCGGCGGTACTTAGAATGATGATCATGACCAGGACGTGCAGCACCGTGCGGGTGCGCAGCTCCGAGGCGGAGAGATCACGCCGTGAGAAGAAGATGAGCTGCGTGAGCGCCCCAAGGACTCCGACCAGAAGGCAGGTCAGCGGAAAGTGCCAGGGGAGCGTGCGGCTCGTCTCACTATGGTTAAGGATTCCGTAGATACCGCTCCACAAAAGGAGCCCGAAACAAATGAGAAGCATTTGGTTGAACATTTTTCGTAGCATACCCATGGCGCACCTCTCAAATTCCTAAAATATCTTTCAAATCCCGCAGGCAGTTCCTGTCCATGTCGATGACCTCGTCGTTGAGCAGGGTAGCGCGGAGCCGGTGGCTGCCGTTGTGCTTTACGGAGCGAATCTTGCGAACGTTTACGATTCGGTTTTTCGCGCAGCGGAGGAAGTCGTCGTCCATGCGCTTTGCAATCTCCGGAATCCGTTCCTCCGTGTCGTAGACCGCGTTCTTCGTGTGGATCAGTGTGCGCAGATCCAGCTTTTCGATGTAGTAGACAAGGTGCGCGGGAATCTCGTAATTGTTGTCCTCGCGCGTCCCCACGAGCATCATTTCCTCCATGCGGAGGAGGGTGGCGGCCCGTCGGACGAAGCCGGTCATTTGCCTTGTCGCAATGACGGCCTTCTCCTCCTCCGCCTTTTCCACTTTTCGGATTTCAACTTTCATAATTATCCCACCCTTCATGTTTTGACTAATGCAGGCTTCGCCGTTCTTTTCTTCGTATCGTTACTGCGGCGGCCCCTCTCCGTCACACTTGGCTCCCCCTAAGGGGGAGCTGTCGGCGAAGCCGACTGAGAGGGGTCGCCGTGCCACCTCCCCCTGGAGGGGGAGGCAAGAGGGGCTTTCAGCGTTTGGTTGCTCATATCTTTACTGCAGTTCCTGACTTTTTGTAGGGGCGTTAAGCTCGTTTCTTGGCCTCGCGGTAGGCGCCGACGCCGAGGATGAGGATGCCGGCCACGATGAGGGCGGCCCCGACCGCGATGGAGCGGACTTCGTTGATGAGGGACGGCATCGCGATGGTGTAGATTCCGACGGCGGCGAAGATGCCTGAGAAGAGGTAGCCGATGATCTGCTCGGCTTTCTGGCTGCGGGTGCGGATCCGCACGGTGTGGCGAAGCAGCGAGATGGCGAGTGTAAGGAAGCAGACACCGATGAGGATGTTCTCGATGATGGTCATGAGCGCCGGCGTCGAGAGGACGAATACCTGTAGCATGAGTACCAGGAGCTCGATGAGGATGAAGAATTTCTTAATCCGTTTGTCGTGGTTGGCGACGGCGGTTCTAAGAATTTTCCGGAGCAGGAGGAGGGTTCCGATACCGAGCAGCGTGTATCCGACGACATGGGTTCCCGCCCGCGGCAGGATGAGGAAAATGAACCCGAGCGCGATGACGGCGAAGCCGGTGATGCCAAGCTGCGAGGTGACAAGATCCTTCAACTTAATTTGCCGAATATGCGAGAAGACACTCTCGAAGAACTTCCGGAAAGCGATGTGGGTGGCTTTCTCGGAGGTCGCGAGCGAGGCCAGGATCGTGCCGAAGCCGTTGATGCCATTTCCCGCGATGTCCTGCACGTTGACCGCACCGCCCCCTTTGAGGGCGTCGAAGAAGTCCCTGGTGAAGGCTGCCCGCTCGTCCATGCTGGCGGATTCGATCCAGCCGCTTAAGATATGGTTGTAACCGACGCTTTCCTTGGAGAGCGCGGCGGCCGTGTTGAACGTGTTTCCGGTAATCTGCCAGGTCATGGCGTCGTGCTGCATGATGCCTTTATCATCGCTTTTGACGATGATGGGCTCCACCTCGGCCTCAAAAAGCATGCCGATGATGGAAAACTCGGGGATGATGCGCACGAGCTTTTGCACCGCGCGGTCATACCCCTCGGTGCGGAGCTCCGGGCAAATGCCGGGGCCGTCGTTGCTGTAGATGGTTTTGATCCGGGCCGCGGACATTGAGGGGGTGCACATGACAGAGTAGAGGGCAAGGTTCCCGCCCTTGGAATGGCCGCCGACGTAGAAGGGCGCGGAAGGGGATTCCCGCATCCGCTCACGGAGGTAGCGGACGGACAACGCCTGCGCGGAGGTCTGTGTGAAGCTGATCATGAAGTCCTGCCGCCAGTCCTCGATCTCATCGCCGGTACCCCGGAAGGCCACGTAGCGGCTGCCGTCGGGAAGATAGAAGGTCATCGCCACGAACTGGAGGGGTTTGTCGGCGGAGGAGACGGAGGCAAGGCTGCCGACGCGGACCGTTTCGTAGCGCCTGCAGTCGACGAGGGTTTCGACCAGCTCGGTGTAGCGGAGGGAGATGGCGGGCGTCTTGCGCGTTTCTATGTTTTCCGTGTACGCGCGTGCGGCTTCGAGAAGCGAGATGGTCGGCCCGGGCGTGCGGGTGATTGTTTTTTTTGCCATCCGTCCAGACGAGGCGATTGCGTCGGAGAAGGCCGCCGCCGTCCGGGCGATCGTAGGCTCGGGGGCATTTGTCTGGGAGGCAAATGCGGTCTCCTGCGGGGCGGCAGTCGCAGTGCCAAATGTCTGGTCGGCTGTCGCAGCACCAAGGGTCTGGTTGGCTTCCGTGGAATCTCCGGCGGGAATTGCTTCGGAGGAATTTGTCTGGTCGGCGTCGACGTCCGCCCTTACTGCGGCCACATTTGCCTGGCTTTCAAGGACGGCATCCTGCGCGGCCGCAATGGTCGCGGGGGCATTTGCATTTACATTTGCCTTTGCCTTGTCGGGGCGGTGGCTGCCATTTGCCTCCCAGGCAGCTTCCGTGCGCTGGTAGGTTTCGCTTTCGGAGGCCGGCGGGATGATGCCCTCGAAATCGAGGTAGGCGAGCGCGGAGAAGAGCAGGTTGTCGATATCGCCGAAGGGCTGGCTTGTTAGTGGAATATCCCCCCGCCAGCGGAGGTAGGAGGTAAGGTTGGCCATGGTGGGTACCTCTTCCTTTCGAGAAAAACGTGGGTTACAGGGTGAAGTTCGTTCGCCAAAACAAGGGAAGGGGTGCGTTCCTTCCTTATATAAATAATATTATAATACATTTGGAGCAAAAAAACGACACCGGAGACGAAAACATTTGCCAAATTTAAAAATTCTTCTCTTGACGCATCGGGGGGTGTATGGTATCTTATATAGGCGACATGAAACAGGTCCTTTTTTTTTGTGTGGATTTTCTGCACACGAGAAAGAAAGTAGGCCGCAAGATTATCATTGGAGGTGAAAACCGTGCGTACAAGGATAACTTTAGCGTGCACAGAATGCAAGCAGCGCAACTACAACA
>CADCQU010000054.1 GCA_902803635.1 uncultured Lachnospiraceae bacterium
CATTTGCTGGAGAGGCTGTCCAACTACGCCGCGATTACCCGGCGGGAAATCATCTGCGTCTTCGACGCCTACCGCGTGGCCGGCGGGGTCGAGCGCATTTGTAAATACCAAAACATCACGGTCATCTATACAAAGGAGGCAGAAACCGCCGACCAGTATATCGAGAAGGCCGCGCACGAGCTCACAAAGCAGTACCAGGTCACCGTCGCGACCTCCGATGCCATTGAGCAGGTCATCATCTACGGGGCCGGAGCCCTGCGGCTCTCCGCACGGAACTTCCTGGAGGAAATCCAGAACGCCGAGCGGGAGTTCCGCGGCCAGTTCCTCCGCGAGGACATCATCACCCCCGGGGTTGGGAATACGATGGAGGAGGCACTGAAGAAATTATAAACCGTCTTTCCGTGGTTACACACAATTCAGGTGTCCCTATTGAGAAAGAATGCTTTGCTTCATGAAGGGCCTGTCATTCTGAGCGAAGCGAAGAATCCCGTAATTTTTCTCACAAAGTTGACGGGATTCTTCGTCGCTTCGCTCCTCAGAATGACAAAAAACGAGGGAAGCTGAACAGAGTAACTAAAAGCCTGCCATGTGGAAATTCCTCCACATGGCAGGCTTTTCTATCATACTATCTGGTATTTATCGTTGATTTTTGGGACGGTCAAATTGTGTTAACCTTCACACATGGTACTCCTACCCTGTCCCCGTGCGCCTCAAATGTTATTCACCGCCCCGACAAAGAGCGGGATGCCGGTGTCGCTCTCAATCATGTAGAGGAAGGGGCGGTCGACCTTGAAATCCGTCAGCTCATCGCTGAGCATGGCTCCGGAGGCGAGCATATACGCCGTGAAGGCGGCCGCCTCGACGCCCTCCTCGTCAATCTTGACCCGCGCATCGTGGAGGGCCTTGTCGAGGACAAAGGGTATCCCGTCCTCTGCAAGCGAGGAGAAATTCGCCTTGTTAACATCGAAGGCATCCGAAATGCCCATTTGCTTCAGGATGCTCTTGAGGTCGTACTCGGCTGTGACGTCAAACTTCGGAAGCGCAATGTCAACCATCATCGTCCCATACTTGTCATACTTGTTTCCGGTCCATTTGTCACCGCCCTCCGCGAGGAACTTCCGGGCTTCCGCATCTTCCATGAGCTCCTCCGGCATCACGCCCTTGTTCGGAAGAAGGAAATACATCGCACCGCCTGAGACAAAGGGCAGCCGCATAGCCGTAAACTTCTCGCCGACGTAGACGGTGCCTTGCTCCCGCCTGTGCATGAAGGGGACTTCCTTATCGCCGTCCTTCCCGTGGAAGGTGTCGTCCCTGGTCGATTCCTTGCTGAATTCGTCCTGCCAGCGGGCCTTCAGATAGATTGTGGAGGCCAGCACCATCGCGAGCTGCGGATCGTCAAATTTCAGCCCTTCGACCTGCTCCTTTAAAAGACCGCCGGTCTTCTCGTTGAGCCAGTCGCGGAGAGCCTGGTCCATCTCCGCCGAGCCGAAGTCCCCACGCGTAATCGACGCGAAATACCGCTCGGCCGCCCTCTGCACCGTCTCGTCCTTGAACGGGATCTTGTTCGAGAGCCACATCGAGCTCCCAAGGTCCACCGTCTGCGCATCGTCCCCACGGCGCACCGCCTGGGCGAGGGCATTTGCCGTCTGATAAAAATCGTCCAGCGAGTCCGCATTTGCCGCCTTCAGAATCTGGGCGCGCGTCTCACCCTCGGAAATCTCCGCGAGCATCCCGAGCGAGAGGTAAATGTTGAGCGGCGAGAAGGAGGGGTTTTCGACCTCCGGATCCGCGATCATCTTTCTCGAAATATCCAGAAGAAAATCCGCGTACTCGGCCTTGCTCTTTGCTGCAAGCTCCTGGCGCTTCGAGGCGCTCTCCGTCCATTCCCGCCACGCCTTGTCGTAGCCTTCCTCGTTAAATGTCCCCGTCGCGTTGTCAAAAAAGCTATCGTCACTCGGATACGCCGCGTTCACAACAAGGTCCTTCGCCGCAAGGAGCTTCGTCCCCGTCTTCGTCGTTCCCGTACCAGAGCTCCCCGGATTACTCGTCACCGCATCGTTCCCGCAGCCCATCAGCATCCCTGCCGCCAATACGCCCGCCAAAACTCCTGCCAACACACGTTTTCGTATCTTCATTTCCGTATCCTCTCTTTCTGGCAGCTTCCTGCCTTTTTACTGGCAACAAACCTTTTTCCTACAAATCGTTCCATTCTTTCCAACTGTACGGTTGACTTCCAGAGCATCGTTTTCTGTCATTCTGAGGAGCAACGCGACGAAGAATCCCTTCAAATGGTAGCGAAAAATTTACGGGATTCTTCGCTTCGCTCAGAATGACAAGTCTTTCATAGGGAAGATGACCTCTTTTATGCGTTTAATCGTACAGCTCGAATCTTTTGCTGCCTTTACCTATATTGTGGCAAATGCGGGGGCTTTTGTTGCAGGCCCCCGCATTTTTTTCATATGGGAATGAACAAAATGCTTGCATTTTGATTCATTTCCTCGCGCCGGACGCACGCCGCGAAGCGGCATATTTCGTTTGTGCGTCCGTGTGCATTATATTATTCCTTAATCGTCGCCTCCGGCTCGATGTAGGTGACAAATGCGTTTCCGCCGGCAGCGAAGTCGGCGGTGCTGTCCTGCATGCCGAAGTAATAGTGGCTGCCGTCCTCGAACTTGTAGAGCTTCGTGTTGTAGCTGTCGTACCCGACGATGACCGCCGTGCTCCCGTCCTTCCGCTGGGTCACGACGGGCCGGCCCTGGGCGACCTCGTAAAGCACCTGCTCCAGGGTACAGCCGGAAAGGTCGAGAACCACGACGTCGTCGCCCACCATCTCCTGCAGCTTCTTCGCGTTGATCTCCCCCGACAGGAAGGCCTGCTGGAGGTCTTCATTTGCCAGCTCGTACTTCGCGGCAAGGCTCCCGCGCTCATAGACATAGGCCCCGCCGAGGTCGAGCACCGTACCGACGCCCGTGTAGGCCATCTGGACCGACCTTGCGGGATCCGTCTCGACCGAAATCAGGTGGCCGTTGCCGTAGACATAGTAGAGCGGGCACGGGTTCGAGGACTCTGCCCGAAGACCCTCCGCGCTTTTAACCGGACGGATCTTAAAGCCCGTGACCGTCGGCGAGAGGCTCCGCGCGGCGGACGGAAGCTTCAAGGTGCTCACCACACCCTGGCGCGTCGACGTGCTCCGCGAAAGCACGACGCGCTTCTCCGGCTGCTCAACGTTGCTCACGATGCTGTCATCGGCAATCGCCTTGTATTTCCCGTCTTCCTTGACCGCGCGGTGCAGGACGACGCGCGCTTCCTCGACCTCGACATCCGTCACGTACACGTCCTTCGGCGAGTAATTCTTAATCGAGTTCCCCTCAAAGGTCTCAATAAAGATACTGTCCATCCCAAAAATCACGCCACCGGCCGGCTGCACCTCGATGTCCTTCTTCTGCGCGCGCCCGTAGAGCAGATTTTCGCCGAGATACCCAAATATCTTCACATAGGAACCCTTTGGCGCGGTGATCAGCCTCTCCTGTCCCGTGAAAAGGTTCCGGATCCGGATATTTGTCGTGGCATTCGGCTCCATCTCCTCCATCACGGCGAGGATTCCACCCGTCGACGAGGCCAGGCAGTCCCGGCGGACGCCGGAAAGCAGCGTCTCACAGGTGGTGCCGTCCGCGGAAATCTTCAGGATGTTCCCATCCACATAGATGCAAATGTCGCCGCCCGCGGAGACCGCGCAGAGCTTTGCAAGGTCGGCCTCCAGGCGCTCGCCGTCCATGTCCGTCTCGAAAAATGACAGCTCACGGACGCTGTCGCTCTCGCACTCGAAGTGGCAGACGGAGACGCCCGCCCGGCCCTCATGCGGTCCGCGGTTCATGTAGCCGGAAACTATAAAGTCCACGTCGCCGCTCTCCGCGACCTTTAAAATGCGTATCACGTGGTCGTTGTTCGCGCCGCGCGGATCCGTCAGATCTTCCATCTCAAAGGAAAAGACCCGGATGAGCTTTGACGAGGTCTCGCTGTACTCCCAAAGCGAGCCGCTCGCGACAAAGGCCACCGCGTGCACGTCGGCATTTGCCATGTACTGGCCGCTCTTCGGATAGACGCCGAGGGAAATTCCGTCGGCCACGATTGCTCCCTTCTCGCCGGTAAAAACCTGCTCGGTCGTCCGGGAGAAATCAAGGAGCCGGATCCGGGAGGTGGTGTAGCGGAGGCGGTAGAACTCCTTCACGCGGTAATACTCTTTCTTCCCGTTATCACCTTCCGTCTGTATCGTGTATTCATTTGTCAGGGATCCCGTGCTCGCGTTGATCTCGGTGATGGTCGGAACCACCTTCCCTACGATGGTCGGCTTCAGGTTTCCCCAGAAAATGCGGCTGGTCTGCGAATGGATGTCCACCTTCGCAAGGCTCGTATCCGTAAGGTTCGGGTTCGGCTCCAGATACACCCCGAGCTCGTCCACCGCGTTTTCCTTTAGACACCCTTCCGCGAAATTGCAGACAAAGGCAAGGTATTCCTCGGCAAATGTATCCGAACGGGAGATGAGGCGCGTGTAGTAGTTGCATTTGCCTGTTCCCGTATCAATCGTAAAGCGGATTGGATATTCCCGGTTCATGCGAATAGGCTCGCTGAGGACAAACTCGGCTGTATAATAGCCATCCTCCTCGACAAAGTTCCCGATGACCGCATTTTCCAGAACGCGCCCGCTATCCGGTGCTGACACCTCGTAGGAAACCGAACGGACGGTCGCGCCGTAGGGTCGGTAGGACACACGGACCTTCCGGTTCACCTCCACCGGCACGAGACCCCTGCGGAGGCGGGCGGGATTCATCTCCGACGTATAGCCGAACATCGGGTTCATGCGCACGCCGCCGAGTTCCACGTACATGACAGGAAGCGTCGAATCCGCAAGATCCGACGCATTTTCCGTAACCTGTCTATTCATTAAGCTTGAAAATACGACAACTCCCGCCACAAAAATAAGCAGCAGGAGCAGTCCTCTTCGAATTTTAGCGAACATAAAATCCCTTATAATTATTTGCTTTTATACCGACGCATCAGCGTACAGAAAAACATCCTGTGAATGTTTTTTTGCATACATTTATTCGTTACTATTCAGTTGACCCCGATTTTTCTGTCATTCTGAGGAGCGCGTCCTTCGGACATCCCTGAATCGAATCGCCTACGGCGATGAGGGATGAGGAAAAGCGACGAAGA
>CADCQU010000055.1 GCA_902803635.1 uncultured Lachnospiraceae bacterium
AGGCGAAGTACCAGGAAGCTGCCGCGAAGGCGAAGGAACTCTATGCCAACCTTCCGGAGAAGACGAAGGCTGCCCTTGAGCAGGCCAGGGCGAAGGTAGAAGAGCTTTATGCCAAGGCCGAGGCGAAGTATGAAGAGCTTAAGCCCGCTGTCGAGGAGTATGTGGCGAAGGTCAAGGCAGCTGCCGCCGAGAAATATGAAGAGCTGAAGGCGAAGTACCAGGAAGCTGCCGCGAAGGCGAAGGAACTGTATGCAACTCTTCCCGAGAAGGCGAAGGAGGCCCTTGCGGCTGCCCAGGCGAAGGTAGAAGAGCTTTATGCCAAGGCCGAGGCGAAGTATGAAGAGCTTGTACCCGCTGTCGAGGAGTTTGTTTCGAAGGTCAAGGCAGCTGCCGCGGAGAAGTATGAAGAGCTGAAGGCGAGGTATCAGGAAATCGCCGCGGCCGTAAAGGCGGAGATTGGCGTGCTTTCCGAGAAGGCTCAGGCGACTCTTGCAAAGCTTCAGGAGAAGGCGGAGGAGCTTCTTGCGGACGGCAAGGCTTCGCTTGCGAAGATCAAGGAAGCGATTGACAGGTTCGAAGAGGCTGTCAAGGAAGCGAGGGACGCAAAGATTGCGGAGCTGAAGGCGAAGTATCAGGAAATCACCGATGCCGTGAAGGCGGAAATTGCTGAGTATTCGGAAAAGGCCAAGGCGGCCGTTGCGGCAGCCGAGGCGAAGGTGAAGGAGCTCCTTGAGAGCGGCAAGGCCTCGATTGCGGAAATCGAGCAGGCGATCAAGGATTATATTGCTGCCAAGAAGGCTGCCCGCGATGAGAAGATTGCGGAGCTGAAGGCGAAGGTTGCGGAAATCGCTGCTGCCGCGAAGGCGGAAATGGCGGAGCTTTCCGAAAAGGCGAAGCCGGTCATTGAGGCTGCCCTCAAGGAGGCGGAAGAGGTCTTAAAGGACGCCGGAGCCACGCTGAAGGAAGCCAGCAAGGTGGTTGCGGATCTTGTCAAGGCCTGGGCAGAGGCACAGGCCGGGAAGGCGAAGGAGGATGCGGAAGTCACAGCCGCGAGGGAAGCCCTTGCCGCGACGCTCAAGGAGATCAGCGAGTCTCTGGAGCCGGTCGAGGTCTACCAGCCGGATGTGTATGATGGCTTTATGGATACCCTCGAAGAAGCGTCCGAGCTTCTTGTGAAAGAGGATGCCACGGCAATTGAGCTGAATAGTACTGCGAAGTTTATGAAGACCCTTTTCGAGTCCTTCCAGACCACTGGGAAGAGGATTTCCATCGCGGACGCGACGGTCAGCGGCAAGAGGAAGCTGACCTACACGGGCAAGGTCGTGACACAGAACCTGACTGTCAAACTTAATGGCGTGGTCCTGGTGGAAGGCACGGACTATACGGTTGTCTACTCGAACAACATCAAGGTCGGAACCGCGACGATGGATATCAAGGGCATCGGCAATTACACCGATTCGCTCATCAAGAACTTCAAGATCGTGAAGAGGGCGAACCCGATCGTTGTCACGGCCAAGGAAGTCTCGATCTCCTACAAGAAGCTCGCTGGTCTTTCGAAGGAATATGGCACAATCGCCGTTGAAAGGGCTCTTTCAATCAGCAAGGCCAAAGGCACGCTTTCCTTCGAGCTTCTCAACATGGATCCGAAGGCAAGCATGAGCTCGTTCAAGGTGAATGCATCGACCGGCGCTATCTCTGTCAAGAAGGGAACCGCGAAGGGTCTCTACAGGCTGAAGATTCAGGTCACCGCTGCTGGTACAAAGACGTACGAGAAGGGGACGAAGGCCGTGATTGTGAACATCAAGATTAAATAAAGTAGCTGAAGGATTTACATAACAGTACCTATTGTTTGGCCGCGGATGGCTGGAAAACAGCCATTCGCGGTCATATGCGGTAAGGAGGTTACATAAATATTTCGAACTGTACGGTTGCAGCCGAAAATGATGTAGAAAAAATCTATTTTCATGCAACCGTAAAGCTGGGAATATTTATGAGAAACGTAGGAAGGATTTTTGCCTATCATGCATCAGAAATTTGAGAAAAAATTAAAAAAGCTTCAAAATGCAGTTGTCTTTAAAGCCATGTCGGCCTACGGCGGCATTTGCCGAAAAAGGCTTCTCTCCAAGAGCCAACGAGGGGATTGGGTAAGCAAGAAGCTTCTTTTACAAATGGTACGAAAGAACAAGGATACGGAAATAGGAAGGAAATACCATTTCCGTGACATCCGCACCGTGAAGGATTACCAGCGGATCGTCCCCCTGACTACGTTCAAGGACTACGAGGAGTACGTGGAGCGAACGGCGGGGATGGGAGAACAGGGACTTATGACGGCGGACAGGATTGTCTATTTCGCGGATACCTCCGGTACCGTGAGCCAGATGAAGAAAATTCCCGTGACAAAAGCGTTCTTTCCGCCGACCCTTCATTCCGGCTGCATTCTCTATTGGCTTCTTCGGAAGGAGATGAAGAGAAAAGGCTTTGGCGGAAGAAATGCCATTGGTCTTAACCTGATTGAGAACGCCTCGTGGCCGACGGAGAGCGGTATCCACCATGGCTATATCACCAGTTATATGTTGAAAACCGCAAAGCCCCTGATCTCGAAGCTTGTCTGCTTTCCGCCGGAGCTTTTTGTACCCAACGAAAATGTGGATGCGCGGTACATTAAGGCCCTTTTTGCCCTTGCGCAGAGGGATCTGTCCTTTATCTGGGCGATTTTCATGTCCGTGATTACAGATATGATGGCCTATATCGAGGATAACCACAGGATGCTGATCCGGGACATTGCGAAGGGAAGAATTGATCCCTCCATCAAAATGCCCGAGGACTTCAGACAACGTATCGAGAAGAAGCTTCGGCCGGATCCGAAGCGGGCCAGGGAGCTGGCGGAAGCGTTCAGGCACCCGGAGAGGGGGCCGATCGTTCCCCGTATCTGGAGGAAGATGTCACTGGTCATGGCCGTCGGGACCGGGGAATTCTTCCCCTATGTACAGAAAATGCGCGGCTATATGGGACCGGACATTGCCATCAGCCACCAGGCCTATGCATCCTCCGAATCCGTCTTCGCCACCTGCATCAATGAGAATGATGAAAGATATTTGCTGATCCCTTATGGAGGCTTTTTTGAGTTCCTGCCTCTGGACGAGGAGGGAGAGGGTGATGTCAGCCATCCCCTGACCATGAAGGATTTGCGGGCGGGGGAGCATTACGAGCTGGTTCTCACCAATCTGTCAGGGCTGTATCGTTACCGCATCAGGGATGTCGTCTATGTGAACGGCTTCCAGGGGGAAACGCCCTTCCTGCAGTTTGCCTATCGCCAGCAGCAGATGATCAATATTCTTGGAACACATGTGACGACCGAACAGCTAAGGGCGGTCGTCAAAAGGCTGGAGGACAGGCTGGGCATACGCGTGGAGGACTATACCGTCTACGAGGATGTCGATTGCGTTCCCGCCCGTATCGTATGCTTTATGGAACCGGCGGAAGGGGAAGACTGGTCTCGGGACGTGGTGTCGAGGATACCGCCGCTCTTTGATGAACTGCTCGTTGAGGCAAATCTTGACTTCAGGCACAATATGGAAGAGAATAATATTTCAGCCACCTGTATCAAGGTCCTTCCGAAGGGAACCTTTCGCGGATATCGGGAGGAACAGCTTCGAAACGGTAAATCGATGAACCAGCTCAAGACCGTCCGGGTCATCCAAAAACCGGAGCAACTGCAGTTCTTTAGCAATGCGTCCAAATCGTCTTTGGGCAACGAGGATACGCAATGAAGGAGTAAGCATCCCGCCGCAAGGGCGGACGAGGCTCTCTATACGAGGAAGGAAACTTCATGAAGGCTTTTCTGAAAAAATGGATTGGTCCGTTGCTGATCCTGGTGACATTGACAATCGTTCTGATCGTAGGAATTGTCAACGGGACGCTCATGGATGCGGTGCGGGCCGTTATGAACGCGAATCCTGTCTATATGGCGCTCTGCCTCCTCTGCTATGCCGGATATATGGCGAGCGACGCGATCGCGATTAAATCGTTCTTACGCCGCATGGGCTACAGCCTCCGCATGCGGGACTCCATGGCCGCCACGCTGACGGGCATCTATTACGCGAACATAACCCCGGGAGCGACAGGCGGACAGCCCATGCAGATTCACCATCTGCATACATCCGGCATTCCGGCCGGCGTCGGCGGCTCTGCCGTCGCTGTTTCGTTTATCTCCTGGCATTTGATGCGCGTCGTCCTGATGACGGTCTTTGGCATTGCCTACTGGGATTTTGTCGCGGAAAATCTGGGGTCATATTGGCCGTTCTTCTTCGTTGGCTACGCCTATAATATCGTTCTCATAATCTTCTGGCTGTTATTCTGCTTCACCAAAAAGCCGGTCGCATGGATCGTGCGGGTCGTCGCGAAAATTGCGGAAAAGTTCCATTTCAGCAAGAACCCGGAGAAACTGACAGCGAGCATGGTACATACGGCAGATCGCTTCCATTCAAGCATGAAAGAGCTTAAGAAATGCAAGGGGGAGATTTTCATCCAGATTCTTCTGGGAACGACAAACGTTATGTGTCTAACCTCGATTATGTATTTTGCATATCGAGGCGTTGGCCTTCAGGGCGCTTCCTACGGGCAGGTCACCGTGATGAGCCTTGCGCAGTATACCTCTGCCGCCTATATGCCAACGCCAGGGGCGGCCGGGGCGCAGGAAGGCATTTATGGCCTCTATTTCGGAAAAATGATGCAGGGCGCCTCCCTTCTGGCGGTCATGATGATCTGGCGTTTCTTTAGTTTCTATCTGGGCCTTATTTTGGGGGCAGTGGGGAACCTTCTTCATAGACGGGGAAGGAAGAAGCGTGGATGAGTGGAAGAATAATGGAAGATTTACAGAGGAAAAAACTATGAACTTACACTGTAATGGTACCAGGCAAAGCGGGTTTAAAAAAGCTGTGACAGGTTTCGAGCAAAAAGTAAACGTTCTTTCGGATTTATTGTACGCTGTACGAAACCGAAAGATGCTGGGGCGGATTAGCTTCGGTCCCGTGTCGATTTCCACTGTCTTAAATCATTTACGCAACTATATGGCGACTCCTGGGCTTACGAGGCGTGAGGTCAAACAGATTCGCGCCTACTATGCCCCCTACAAGGTCAGTACTCTCTCGCACCGCAAGGTAAAAGCGGTGACCGGGCGCTTCTCCCCGGCCTATCTGCCCGAGGAGATGTTTTACGGGTACATCGATCCATATTTTAATAATCGAAGCAGGGCAAAAGGTCTGGAGAACAAGGCGTTATTTGATCGGCTCTACCCCGGCATTCCGATGCCGAAGACCATCGCCTGCCGTATCAACGGCTACTGGCTCTCGCCCGACTACCAGGTTCTTACACTTGACGAGGTTCTTTCGCTGGCAAATGCGGAGGAGGCTGTATTTGTCAAGAAGGCGGACAATTCGTATGGCGGCCTTGGCGTGGTCAAGGCAAGCCGCTCGGCAAATGCGTCTACAGGTGAGGCCCTGTCCAAGGCGCTCTCGGAGCTTACGGGAGATATCATCCTGCAAATGTCTGTTCGCCAGCATGCTGGTCTTGCAAAATTCAACCCGTCCTCGGTGAATACGTACCGGATTGCAACGCTCCTTACTGCCGAAGGGAAGGTACGCGTCGTCATGGCGATGCTCCGCGTTGGCATGGGGGACAAGGCCGTTGACAATTTCAGCAGCGGTGGGATCGTGGTCGGTATTGACCCGCATGGACGGCTGCGAAGCACAGGGTATGACATGAAGGGAAATTCCACCACGGAGCATCCTTTGACAGGTATATGCTATGCCGGGGCTTCCTTGCCCAGCTTTGACCGGGCGGTGAAGCTCGCAAAGCGCGCACATCCGATGCTGCCGGATTTCCGGCTGGTCTTTTGGGATATTACGGTTGCGGAGGATGGAGAGCCGCAGCTGATAGAGGCCAATCTGATAGCCGGCGGGATTGATTCCCTGCAGTGGGTCAACGGTCCGCTCTTTGGAAGGATGACCCGTGCCATCGTCCGCGAGGCGCTTGCGGATTCAGATTTTCCCGGAGCGTCGGAAAACAGAAGAAAAAGAAGGTGAAAAGATGAAAATAGAACGAGCCGCGGCATTTGCCGCCCAGCAAAGAACCCTCAACGCGTTCCGGGTTTTGGACGAAAACATTTGCCTTCTGGATTACCGGGCAGATTACGGGCTTCCGGAAATGCTCGCCTCCAACAGCAGCTCCCTCTTTAAGACGGTCCGGACCCTGCAGAAATATCTCCACGCACCCGTCCGCCTGCCGCTCTATCGGAAGGGCGGCTGCTCCACCTTCAACACCGTGGCCCCGGACGGAACCGTGTTCATGGGGAGGAATTTTGATTACAAGGAGGCGCGCTGCCTCGTCGTTTGGACGCACCCGGAGGACGGCTACAAGAGCGTCGCGATGGTGAACCAGAACCATCTGTTGCACAACGACCTGGCCCACGCCCGCCATCGCATGCGCGTCCTGGCGGCTCCGTACGCCAGCATGGACGGGGTCAACGAGAAGGGGCTGTGCATCGCGATCCTGCAGGTGCATGGCAGAACCAGGCAGAGGACCGGCAGACCCCAGACTGTGACGACGGTCGCCGTCCGCGCAATCCTGGACACCTGCGCGACGGTGGACGAGGCGATTGCCGTATTTGAAAAGTACGACATGAACGATCTTCTGGGATCCTGCTACCATTACCAGATCTCGGACGCGGACGGGAACAGCGCGATCGTGGAGTATGTGGACGACAAGATGTATGTCATCCGGCAGGAGGAGAAGGGGGAACCACTGAAGGTCACGAACTTCTTCCTCACGCCCTGCGATCACTACGTGAAAACGGGGAGGGACCGGTTCGCGATCATGGACAAGGCGCTTACGGAGAATCCCTCGCTCACCGAGGAGCAGTGCATGAAGCTACTCGAAGACGCGAAGGCATATTACCGTTCGAAATATAAGGTCTATTTTGTTAAGACCCTTTGGAGCGCGGTCTATAACCTGACCGAGCGTTCCATGCTGCTGAGCGCGAGAGCCGACTTTTCCCGCCAGTACCGGCTCTATGCGGATAAGCCGATGGTGGTGGAAAAGGTAAAGGGGTGAACATGCAGGGAGAAAGACAGGCACTGCTTCGTGCTACGGACCTGGTCAAGGTATATGGCTTTGGCCCGAGCGAAGTCCGGGCGCTGGACGGCGTAAGCCTTGACATCTACGAGGGCGAGCTCTTTGTCATCCTGGGGAGCAGCGGAAGCGGCAAATCCACGCTCCTCAACATGCTGGGTGGCATGGATCGCCCGGACGGCGGCCATCTTTTCTTCGATGGCCGGGAGGTGACCGGCTTCCGGGACCGCGACATGACGTCCTACCGGAAAAAGAACATCGGCTTCGTCTTCCAGTCCTTCAACCTCATCGCGGAGCTGACGGTCCGGGAGAACGTGGCGCTGACGGCGGATACCTCGAAGAATCCGAAGATTATCGATGAGACGCTGGAAATGATGGGGCTTTGGGAGAAGCGGGACAACTATCCCGCGCAGCTCTCCGGCGGCCAGCAGCAGAGGGTGTCGATTGCCCGCGCACTGGCGAAAAACTCCCGGCTCCTCCTCTGCGACGAGCCGACGGGCGCCCTCGACTACGAGACCGGAAAGCAGATCCTCATTCAGCTGGAGGAGCTGTGCCGCGTCCACGGGCGTACGGTCGTAATCGTCACTCACACGCAGGAGATTGGCAGGATGGCGGATCGCGTGATCCGCATGCGGAACGGAAAGATTATCTCGGAGACCGTGAATGATACGATCGTAAAGGCGGAGAGCATTGAGTGGTAAGGAACGAATGACCAAATGATGGGGCTTTGATTTATGATGGGGGAGCGAAACGGCGTAGTCAGCCCCTCGCGCTTGCTGCGGGGGACTGGCGGGAGGATGAATAATGGTCCTAAAACGTTACTGTTGTTTTCGTTCCCGCGAAGGCGGAGTATAGGTGAGTAGGTAAACGAATGAAAGGTTCCATGTTTCGGGCAATCCTGAAAAAATACTGGAAGCTTCTCCTGTCCATGGTCATCGTGTCGGCCCTGGGCTGCGCGATCATGGTGGGGCTTTCCGGCATTTATGTGTCGCTGGAAACGTCGCTGGACGAGTACGTAAAAGAATACCAGTACCCGGATGCCTATTTGACGACGGAGGTTACGAAGCGGGGGAAGATCGACGATCTTCTCGCGGTTCCCGGAATCGAGGAGGTGGACGCGCGGCTCGTGGGCGACACGGTGCTTGTCAGCCCGTCCGGGCGCTATCTCTCTGTGCGGGCGATGTCCTACGACGACGATGATTTCCAGAAGTTTTATTATTGGAGCAAATTAGACGAGAATCAGGCGGACGTCAGCCAGGAGGATCCCGTCCTTCTGGAATGTAATTTTGCAAATGACAACAACATCGCCGTGGGCGACCACGTCAAGGTGAAGGTTGACAAGGATTACCGCGAGTTTCTGGTCTCGGGGATCGTCTCCATGCCGGAGACGCTGTCCGTGCAGCCGGCGGGAAATTCCATGGGCTCGAATTCGGACTTCGGCTACATTTACGCGCCTCGGTGGCTCCTCGCCAAGGAGACAAATCCCGACTATGAGGACGGGATGAAGACCTGGGAGGAGAAGAGCAAGGAGCTTGCGGACGCCGAGCGGGATGCCGGAGAAAAATACGACGAGGCCCGGACGGAGCTGGAGAAGGCCCAGAAGGAGCTCGACGATAAGGCGGCGGAATTTGCCGAGGCCAAGAAGGAGCTGGAGGAGCAGCGCGCCGAGCTTCTGAAGAAGAAAGAGGAAGCCCTCGGCATGCGGTCCGAGCTCGAAGACAAGCAGGCCGAGGTCCTCGCAAAGCGCGACGAGCTTTTGCAGAAGGAGAAAGAGCTGGAGGCTCAGCAGGAGCTTCTGAATACGAAGAAGGCCGAGCTGGCCGAGAAGCAGGCGGAGCTGGACAAGAAGAAGGCTGAGGCCCAATCGAAGCAGGCGGAGCTCAACCAGAAGCGTGCCGAGGCGGAAAGCCAGCAGGCGACCCTGGACGGCAAGCGAACGGAGGCTGACAGCAAGGCGGCGGAGCTTGCGCAGGGGAAGGCCGAGCTTTCTGCAAAGGAAAAGGAGCTCAAGGAGACCGAGAAGTCCCTCGCCGAGAAGCGGGCGGAGGTCGAGGCCGCGGTGGCCGAGGCAAATGCACAGCTGAAAACCCTGAAGGAGACGCGGGAGAAGCTTCTTGCGGGTCAGGTGGAGCTGGCAAATGCACGCAAGGAGGCTCTTGCGAAGCAGACGGAGCTTTTGCAGACCCAGGCGGAGCTTGTTTCAAAGCGCCTCGAGGTGGAGGGGAAGCTCGCAACGCTGAAAAAGGCGCAGGAACTCCTCGCCGCATTGGACGAGGAGGTTGCGAAGGCCGGCCGGTCTGCCGACCTTTACGAGGCCGCGAAGAAGGCTGTCCAGGAGGCGGACAAGCTTTTGTCCGACGAGGAGGCCCTCCTTGCCACGCTGGAGAGCGCGAGGGAGGAGCTGGCCGCCATTGACGCGGAGCTGGCGAAGGCCGAGGCCGAAGGACTTGACGCGGCGGAGCTTCTTCTTAAAAGGGAGGATATCCTGAAGGAGCTTGCCAAACAGGGAATCACCGAGGAAATGCTCGAGGGCGCCATCGAGGAGGCCCGCAGCCTCCTTGGCGTGTTCCGCGAGAAGAGCGCGAAGGCCCTGGAGGAGCTGAAGGCCCTGGAGAATCCGGCGACGCTCAAGGAGAAGGCGGCCGCCCTCAAGGCGCAGCTGGATGAGATGATGCGTTCCTACACGGTGAGCGGCAGCCTTTCGGAGGCGCTTCTGGGCGACTACGTCCGGCAGGCGGAGGAAGGCCTTGCCGAGATTGACAAGGGCGCCGCCGCCATCAAGGATGGCCTTCAGCAGATCAGCGAGGGGCTTGCCCTTGCGGACGAGAAGGAGAAGGAAATCAAGAAAGGCCTGGCCCAGGTTGACTCGGGGCAGGCGCTCATCGAGGAAGGCTTAAAGCAGGCGGACGAGGCTCTCTCACAGATCGACAGCGGGGAGGAGCAGATCGCGGCCGGCTGGAAGGAGATTGACAGCTACAAGAAACAGATCGCGGAAGGCGAGCAGAAGCTGAAGGAAGGCTATGCCGAGCTGGATGCCTACCAGGCCGAGCTCGACAAGGGCTTCGCCACGCTTGACGGCTACCAGAAGCAGATTGATGAGGGCTATTCCGAAATCAGCGGCTACCAGTCCCAGATTGATGACGGCAAGACCCAGATTGATTCCTATCAGTCCCAGATCGATTCGGGAAGCACGCAGATCAAGGATGGGTTCTCCCAGATCGACGATGGTCTCGCCCAGATCGAGGACGGTTTCTCCCAGATCGACAGCGGCGTCGCGCAGATTGACGAAGGCACCGCCAAGATTGACGAGACCGTCGCGGAGGGCGAGAAGCTCCTCAAGGAGGGCGAGGAGGAATTAAACAAGAAGTGGAGCGAGGCCGACAGCGCATGGCTCGACGCCCTCGGGGAATTTTCCGACGTGCGCGAAGAGCTCGAAAAGGCCCTTTCTGAGCTTTCCGAGTGGGAGGGCTACGAGGTCCTCTGCAACCAGTTCCTCCTTCGCTTTGCCAAGGATGCGGACCCGAAGGAGACCCTGGAGGCCGCGAAGACGGCCCTCGGTGATACCAAGGTATCCGGGAGCTACGTCTACGAGGACTCCCCCGCGAAGGACAAGATCGATATGAACCTCGCACCGATCTGGACCATGTCCATCTTCATGCCGATGATCTTCTTCGTGGTGGTTCTGATTGTTGTGTTCCTCTTCATGTCGCTGCTCATCCGCCAGTGCCGGCGCGAGATCGGCATCCTCCGGGCGCTTGGGTTTACACAGGGCAGCATCCGCGCCCTCTACTGCGGGATCGACCTCCTTGTTTCCATCCTTGCAGTCGCCATCGGGACGGTGATCGGCCTCTGGCTCAACCGCTTCATGGGGAAATATTTCGAGGATTTCTTCCCGCTGCCGAACTACACTTACGTGGTGGACGCCTTCCGGCTCATCCTTTCCGCGGTCCTTACAATTCTCGTGGGACAGCTTGCGACCCTCATCGGCACGACCGTTATCGGGAGGATCCAGCCCTCGGAGGCCATGTCGCGGGTTACGCCCGGCAGCGCCAAGGTGCCGCGCCTCGTCGAGGCCCTGACGAAGAAGACGTCGCCATTTGTCAAGTTCTGCATCGTCTCGCTCGTCCGCAACAAGGGCCGGTTCCTGTTCTCGGTCATTTGCCTTGCGGCCTCGGTCATGATGATTTTCTCGTCGTTCACGTTCATCACCTCGAAGAACGCGATCCTTCGGCAAATGTTCGAGGAGCGGATTCACTATGACTGCCAGGTGTTTCTCACTAAGGCGCCAAATGACGAGCTGCTTACGGAACTGGATGACCTTCCGTATGTGCATGACGCGCAGGGCATGAGGTATTACACGGAGGACATCACCTTCGGCGATAAGAAGGAGACCTCGGTTTCCGTGAACGCCATCCAGGAGGAAACTGAGCTGCTCAGCGTCTATGGGGCCTCGGGAAAGCCGGTTTTCGTACCCCATGAGGGTATTATCCTCGAGAAGCATCTGGCGGAGAAGCTTGGGGCGAAGGTCGGGGATACGGTGCAGGTTGGGGAGACGCCGCTTACGGTCGTGGACATCTCGGACCAGAATGTCAGCCGCTTCCAGTACATCTCCCTGCACCAGGCGGAAGCGCTGGAGGGTGATGCGCTCGGCGCGGTTATTTGCAGGATTGACGCAGAGGATGAGCAAAAGCTGCTGGAGTACCTTACCGGGCGCACGGACTACCTGTACAGCGTGTTTACGCGCGTCCTTCAGGCGAGCAACGCGAAGACCTTTGCCACCTACGACATGGCGGCCCTCATCATCATTCTTTTCGCCATCGTAATCGGCCTGGTCATTGTCGTCAACACCGCGCAGACCAACCTTCTGGAACAGAAGAAGGAGCTCTGCATCCTGCGGACGCTCGGCTTCCAGCACAGTGAGCTTTCACGGAACTGGTTTGCCCAATCGCTTTTGCATTTCGTGTGCTCCTGCGTCGTCGGGCTTCCGATTGGCGGGGTCCTCGCGAGAATCGCGCTCCGGCAGCTTGCGACATCGGGACGCGAATATCCCTATGTGAATGGCGTGATGGAATATCTCCTTACCGCCGGACTTGTTTTTGCTTACATCGTCGTCAGCCATCTGATCTCCATGCATACGCTCCGGAAGTGGGATATTGTGGAGAGTGTCAAGGATAAGGAATAAGGACGCGCAGGTATTAAACCTCCCGAAAGATTTATGAGGTATGAGTTATGAAGATCATTGAAAACAGCGAATCGGAAGTCAGGTATTATTGCCGGAAGTACCCGGTGGTTTTTCAGCGCGCGGTCAACGCGGAAATGTTTGATACGGAAGGTCATCGGTATATCGATTTCCTGGCATCCGCCGGGTCCCTGAATTACGGGCACAACAACCCCTATATCAAGAAAGCCGTGAGGGCTTATCTTGAGGAGGATTACCCGATTAATATGCTGGATATGGCTACCGTCGCGAAGACGGAGTTTTTGGAGAGCTTTACGGAGCTCATTTTGAAGCCCCGGAACCTCGATTACAAGATCATGTGCTGCGGGCCGACGGGAACGAACGCGATCGAGGCCGCGCTCAAGCTGGCGAGGAAGAATACCGGCAGGGAGGGCATCATTGCCTTCGGCGGCGGCTTCCACGGTATGACTCTGGGTTCCCTGGCCTGCACCTCGGACCGGGGCAGCCGCAATGGCGGGCATATCCCGCTTCCGTATGTCACGCACGTTCCTTTTGAAGGGACGCCCGGAATCGACTCCATCGCGTATTTGCAGTGGCTTCTTACGGATGACCACTCCGGCGTGGAAAAGCCGGCCGCGATCGTGCTGGAGACGGTGCAGGCGGAGGGCGGCATCAACGTCGCCAGCGCGGAGTGGCTTAAGGCCCTCCGGCAGATTTGCACGGAAGAGGATATTTTGATGATCGTGGACGACATCCAGGTCGGAAACGGGCGCTGCGGCACCTTCTTCTCCTTCGAGCGGGCAAATATCGTCCCGGACATCGTCGTCCTCAGCAAGTCCATCAGCGGCTTCGGGAACCCGATGGCGATCCTGCTCGTAAAGCCGGAATACGATATTTTCAAGCCGGCGGAGCACAACGGAACCTTCCGCGGGAACCAGCTTTCCTTCGTCGGCGGCAAGGCCGGCGTGGAGTACTACGTGCAGAACGAGATGGAGAAAGAGACTGCGCGGAAGGCGGAGATCATCGAAGAGTTTATCAGGAAGGAAATCCTTCCCATCGATGCGCGGATCACGTACCGGGGAATCGGAATGATCTGGGGAATCGATCTCGGCGCGATCAATCCGGACCTGGCGGAAAAGGTTCTCAAGCTGTGCTTTGAGAAGAACATGATCCTGGAATCTGCAGGACGTAACAACAGCGTTGTGAAGCTCCTGCCGCCGCTGACCATTCCGGACGAGATCCTTGCTGAAGGCCTTCACATTTTGCGGGACGCGATTTGCGCGGCGTGCAAGGCGTAAGGGAGTTGTACAAAAGAAAGAAACTGTTTGGAAAAGCGCGGGGGCTATGATTGGCCCCGCGCTTTTTAGTGGTTATCAATTGTAATAACTACCAAAGAAACCATTGTTTGCAGACAATTCCTATGCTAAAATGTACAAAGCAAGAATTTAGGAGATGGAGGTATGTTGCACATAGACGAGATTCCGACGCATGAATTGAACGGAATAAAGTATCGCAGCGGCAGGGTGTATCCGTTCGGTGCCCATCTGCTTGGGTACAACATGATCAATTTTTCAATTTTTTCTAAGGATGCCACGTCCTGCGAATTGTTGCTCTTCCACCATGGGGACAGGGAGCCATTTGCCATTCTCCCGATACCGGAGGACTTCCGCATAGGAAACGTGTTCTCCATCACCGTTTACGATCTGGATTTTGAGGAGCTCGAATATGGCTACCGCTTCGACGGAAAATTCGCGCCCAAAGAGGGGTACTGGTTCAACAAGGAGAAAATTCTGCTCGACCCCTATGCGAAGCTTGTCAGCGGACGGGACAAATGGGGGGAGAGGCCGGACCCGGACAATCCGTTCCAGTACCGCGGCCGCGTGATCCCGGTGGATTATGACTGGGAGGACGATAAGCCGCTGGAGATTCCCATGAAGGACCTGGTGATTTACGAGATGCACGTCCGCAGCTTCACTATGGACGAAAGCAGCGGTGTCAAACACAAAGGCACCTACTATGGGATCGTGGAGAAGATTCCGTATTTAAAGGAGCTGGGCGTCAACTGCGTTGAGCTTCTGCCGATTTTTGAATTTGACGAATTCGAGAACAGCCGGGTTGTTCAGGGCGAGACATTGTACAATTACTGGGGGTATTCCACGGTCAATTTCTTCTCGCCGAAAGCCGGCTATGCCTCCGCGGGCCTGTACGGTCTGACGGCGGAAGAACTGAAAAACATGGTCAAAAAGCTCCATAAGGCGGGAATCGAGGTCATCCTTGACGTGGTTTTCAACCATACCGCCGAGGGAAACGAAAATGGACCCTGCATTTCCTACCGTGGCATTGATAACAAGACGTACTATCTTCTGACCCCCGAGGGCTACTATTACAACTTCAGCGGCTGCGGCAATACGATGAACTGCAACAACTCGGTCACGCGCGACCATATCCTGAGTGCCCTCCAATACTGGGTGACGGTCTACCACATCGACGGCTTCCGCTTTGATCTCGCCTCAATCCTGTCCCGCGACAGCAGCGGTGCGCCGATGACCAGTCCCCCCGTCCTGGAAGTGCTGGCAAATGACCCCGTCCTTGGCAAGACCAAGCTGATTGCCGAGGCCTGGGACGCCGGTGGCCTGTACCAGGTCGGCAGCTTTCCCGCATGGGGCCGCTGGGCGGAGTGGAACGGCAAATACCGCGACTGCGTCCGCAAATTTGTAAAGAGCGGTGCCGAATGCGGACCGGAGCTCCTTTACCGGCTGCAGGGCTCCTGCGATCTCTATGGCAACCGCTCTGCGGATGCCTCCATCAACTTTATCACCTGCCATGACGGCTTCACGCTCTACGACCTGGTTTCCTATAATGAGAAGCATAATCTGGCAAATGGTGAGGAGAACCGCGACGGCAGCAATGACAATGACAGCTGGAACTGCGGGGTTGAGGGCGATACCGACGATCCGGAAATCAATGCCCTCAGGCGGAGGCAGGTCAAAAATGCGGCCGGTCTTCTGCTTTTGAGCCGCGGCATCCCAATGCTGCTCTCGGGGGATGAGATCCTGAACACGCAGTTTGGCAACAATAACGCCTACTGCCAGGACAACCGGATTTCCTGGCTCGACTGGGGCAGGCTTGAAGAGAACAGGGACGTTTTTGCCTACTTCCAGAAGCTGATCGCCTTCCGAAAGGAGCACCCGGTCCTTCGCAGGTCGGATTTCTTTACCGGCCACAACAGCACCGGGTATCCGGAGCTTTCCTTCCACGGAAAAAAGCCGTGGAACCTCGACATGGGGAAGCCGTTTTTGACCTTTGGCTTTCTATATGCGGAATCGGCCAAGGACTACGACATTCCGGAGGATGCCTTCATCTACTGCGCGGTGAACGCCTACTGGGAGGAGGAGACGCTGGAGCTTCCCATCATTCCCGAGGGGATGCGGTGGACGGTTGTCGCATACACGGGGGACCCGTTCCTCGACGGGCAGGAGGCGGAAGGGCAGGTCACCTTGATGGCACGCTCCCTCATGCTGCTCATCGGAAAACGGCAGGCTTGAGAGAGGGGTTAGATTTTTACAGTAACAAAAAAGGTTACAGTTCAGGTGGTAACTGCACAATGACGGGCAGCGACTCTTGCCTCCCCCTCAAGGGGGAGGTGGCACGGCGAAGCCGTGAC
>CADCQU010000056.1 GCA_902803635.1 uncultured Lachnospiraceae bacterium
AGACAGGCACGATCACCGGCTCCTGCGGTTGTGCTCGGGCTGGCGGTAGAAGTCCTTTTTGGCGGAGAACATGTTGTTCTCCGCCTCATTTACCAGCTCGCGCACGTTGATCGCGTTCTGTGTCTTGCTCTGTACGGCAAGGCCGAAGGAGATGTGGTAGCCTTTTTTCTCCAAATGATGCCGGATTTTGTCAATCTCGGATAGCACATTTTCCGGCTGGCCGTCCATCTGGAAGGATACGAACTCATCCCCTCCGATGCGGTACGTGTGGTCCAGGCCGAAGCTGTTCTGGAGCCTTTCGGCGACCGCGTGCAGCATCTGGTCACCCGCCTGATGCCCTTTCTCATTGTTCATTTCATGGAGGCCGTTCACGTCGCCGTAAACACAGATCAGATTTTTCGAGCACATGGCGGGGTACCGCCCCATTTGGCGCTCAAAATGGTTTCGGTTCTTTACGCCTGTCAGCAAATCGGTCTGGCTCATGTATTCGATCTGAACGGACTGGGCCAATGAACGGATTTTTACGGACATGATGAAAATCGTCGTGGCGATGGCTACGATGGCAAAGGTAATCATGTTCCAGACGTCTAATTGTGCGACTTCGGGATTCTTCATGCGAGTGACCATTACGCAAAATATCACGACGACTGCCGTAATCAGGACGGAAAGGCGGACGGGACGGTCATAGAAAAGCAGCGGGCTGACCAGCAAAAAGGCTATGGCCGATACGGCAGGGCTGTCTGCGTGAAGCATGGAAATGCGAATTCCAAATATAAAGAAGACAATCTCAAAGATATAGACGAGCAAAGTCACGAGCGCGGGATTCTTCGGGACGAGATAGCGGACACAAAGAAAAATGCCCACCATCACGAAGCCAAAGAGCAGGTACGTCGTGCTGTTCACCGTGGCAAAGCTGTTGGAAAGAATGCTTACGATGCACAATAGGAATAGCATGACCCCCGAAAGCTCTGAAAACAGCTGCAAAAGTACCCTGTTTTCATCACGAATCTTTGGGAGCAGCTTATGATACTGCTCCTTCTCGACGCCCCCATGAAGAAACAACCTTTGGAATTTTTTGAAATAGTCCATTTGTCTGACTCCCCCGTCAACCAGCGCAAGCCCTTCGGTGCGGATCGGTTTCTGTCATTTTTAGTTTTGTTCGCTGTTCAACACCTTCTCAAAGTCCTCCACCGGCATAGGCTTGTAGAAATAGTAGCCCTGCATCTCGGAGCAGCCGCGGCTGAGAAGGAAATCGGCCTGCTCGACCGTCTCGACGCCTTCCGCGATCATCTTCATTTCCAGCAGGTTCACCATTTGCACCATGCAGCTGACAATCGTGAGGCTTTTTTTGTGGTCGCCGGAGGAGGTCAGGAAATGGAGGTCTAATTTGATGCGGTCGACAGGCACCTCCTTGAGCATGTGCAACGAGGAGTAGCCGCTGCCGAAATCGTCCATCTCGACCTGGAAGCCAAGCTCCCTGAGCCTTACCGTGTTGCTGATAAGGAGTTCCGGGTTCTCGGCAAATGCGGTCTCCGTGATTTCGATGTGGAGCTGGTCGGGCGAAAGGTCGTACTTCTGAATCAAATTGACAAATTGCCCGGGGATGTCCCGGTCCTCCCGGATGTCGCAGCGCGAGACATTTACCGAGACGGAACGGTGGTAGCCCTGCTTGTTCCAGCGGTGCAGATCCTGGCACACCCTCTCCCAGACGAAGCAGTCGAGGTCGTAGATGAGTCCCGATTCCTCAAGCGCGGCAATAAAGTCTGCAGGATACAGAAAACCGAGCTTGTTGTGATCCCAGCGGCAGAGCGCCTCGGCCCCCGTAATCTTGCCCGTCGCATAGTTTACCTGCGGCTGGTACCAGACATGGAGATCCCCGGACTTGATGGCAATTGGCAAATAGTTAATGACCTCGGCGACCTGCTTTCCCTTTTCCCACTGTTCGGGATTGTAGAACTCATAACCCTCGTTGCGGGTGCTTCGCACCCTTTTCTCCGCCATGCGGGCATAGTCCATCATGTGGTCCACGTTGATCTGCTGGTAATCTGCCGGTGTCAGGACGTAAATGCCCCCGCAGATCAGGACGCGGTTCTCCTTGCCGCGGTCCATAAAGTAATTGCGGACGGGATCCAGTACCTCGTGGTTGATTTTTTGGAGTTTTTCTTCCCCTTCGTTGCGAAGCAGAACGGCAAAACGGTCCGCCGTAATGCGTCCGATCGCATCCTCCTTTGACATGGCTTCCTGGATTCGATTGGCCAGGCAGCGGAGAAGCCCGTCCCCGGCGGCCATCCCCAGGCTGTCATTGATGAATTTGAAATTCTTGATATTAATATACGTGAGGAGATAGGGCGTGTCCGGGTGGGTATGCAGCAATTCGGCCACCCGTTTCCGGAAGCCATCCTGACTGAGCACGCCGGTCAGCGGGTCATGGTCGACCAGCTGGCGAAGCTTCTCCTCGTGTGCCGCCCGAACGGCGCGGTTCTTCATGACGGCGATTACGAGCACCGCGATCAGCAGCAGTACGACCAACAGCAGGATAAGCCCGTACTGGTATACGTAATCGGAGAAGCCATAATGATACAGCTTCCGGGAAGTATAGTCCAGCGTGATGGCCGCCCGACGGGTGTCGGTCAGTTCGGCAATCCCGCCGTTCAGGCGGTCAACAATTTCCCTCCCTTTTGGCGTATCCAGGGCGCCGACCCTAAAATCCATGGAGAACATGGCGGAGGGCTGCACCCGGAGGTCGGAGTAGGAGGGTTTTTGCAGGACATAGCTCCAGACGTAGGAATTGTGAAGGAGGGCATCCACCTTGCCATCGCGGAGGGCCTGGACACTCTCGGGCATGGTTTCGTAGAGCGTGATCTCCATACCCGGATACATCTGGTGGACCGTTTCCGCGCCGGCCGCCAGAGAGTGCAGCATGCCGACACGGAGATTGTTGAGCTGCGGCAGGTCGCCATCGCCTTTGGTCACAAGTGTGAACGGCGTCTGGATCAGGTTTTCCGTGACAACGCTCGGTTTTCCGGAGGCACTTTTGATGGCGCTCCCGAAGGGCATGACCACATCGTAGGCCGTATTATCCAAGGCCTCCTTCAGCGTCTCCTTCTCGATACGAAGGAACGTGACGGCGTAGCCGGCATTTTCCGCGACCGTGCGCATCAAGTCAACGCCGATGCCGACAAGTTCTCCAGAGGCGGGGTCCTCGTAAAAAACCGGGCACCGGTCCACGGGCACGCCGACCGTGAGCACATCCCCCTTGGCTTCCCCGTTCTCGGCCAGGACATGGCAAGGTACAATCAAGAGCAGGCAAAGGCAAATGCTCGCTGCGAGCAGTGGGAATATTTTGTTTTTCCAGTGTTTTCGAACGCGCATCCTGCTACACCTCCTCGTCAAATTGCATTTTTCGCCAAGGCTAAGGATCGGTAGAAAAGTAGCATTGCCATCTTGCGTGTCTATATTTCCGTTTACTTCGTTGTCGCCCGTCATTGATGTTTCGTTTTCTGAATGAGGAATCGCATGAACTGTAATCAGTATACCTTAGCTGGCCAGAAAAAACCATCCCTAATTGTCGCAAATGCTTTCCAGCTGTACGGTTGACTTCCAAAGCATCGTTTCCTGTCATTCTGAGGAGCAACGCGACGAAGAATCCCGTCAACAGTAGCGAAA
>CADCQU010000057.1 GCA_902803635.1 uncultured Lachnospiraceae bacterium
CAGAGCGTAGTTCTGGAAAACCATCGCGATGTCGCGATCCTTCGGCTCGACGTCGTTCATAACCTTGCCGTCGATCATGAAGGTACCACCGGTGATGTCCTCAAGGCCGGCGATCATGCGGAGGGTCGTGGACTTTCCGCAGCCAGACGGGCCGACGAAGATGATGAATTCCTTGTCAGCGACTTCAAGGTTGAAGTCCTTAACAGCCTTGTATCCATTCGAATAGGTCTTATCAATGTGCTGTAAAGAGAGAGATGCCATTTCCATACCTCCTAATGAGTGGCCGCTTGGCGGCTTCACTTGATGTTCCCAGTATACGCCATCTTTTTCATCATTTCTATAGGCAAATATCCAAAGATTCGAGGGAATTTCCGTCATGTTGACGAAAATGCCTTACCAGTCCTCCTCCGTCACCTGGAATTCGAGGTAGTCAAATGGAATCTCCTCGATGAAGCTGTCCTGGCGGAAACGGACCTTCGCGTGCCTTTTGAATTCCTTTATGTTGGCGTCGAGCCATAGGGGGCGTTCGAGGTCAAATTCCCGGCAGACCTCCTCCAGCGCCCGGAACACCTTGTGGGTGCGGGTGTCCTCCGAATAATCCTCCAGATTTTTGTCGCGCTCCATGCGCCCGTTCTTCCAGATTTTGGCCCAGAATTTCATTTTTTCCCCCTTCATTCCCACTTGTCGCAGAGCGAAGTAATTTGGTCGGCGAGGCGGGCCATGTCCTTGTTGGCAAGGCCGCGGCTTCGGTGCACCATCGCAAGAAGCCGCTCCGCAGCGCTCTCCAGCCTCCGGTAGGTGTCCGCGCTCCGCTTGTTCCTCCCGCGGTCCTTCCGCTCCTCCGCCTTCCCGCGCCCGATGATCTCGGGCTCCGTCTCAAACCTGCGGCTCTCCGGAACATTTTCGCGGGCTGCGGCAAATGCTTCGCGGTCTGCATTTGCCGAGATCGGAATGCCGGCCGTCTCCCGCACGAAGGCGTCCGCCAAAAGGTCGTACACCGTGCCGGAGTAAGGCGCGGTCGTCTGCCAGCCCAACGTTTCTCCCAAAAGCTCGGCAAATGGCCCGACCACATCGTCATCGCCATGGACGATGAAGCAGCGTTTCGGCGGATTTTTGACGGCCGCCGCCCAGGCGATGAGGCCTTCGCGGTCGGCGTGGCCGGAAATGCCGGGAAGCTGGCAAATTTCGGCCGCGACGCGCACGGGCTCGTGGAAGAGCGTGACCTCCTCCTCGCCGTCAAGGAGCCGCCGGCCGAGCGTGCCCCTCGCCTGGTAGCCCACGAAGAGGATCGTGGACTCCGGCCGCCAGAGGTTGTGCTTTAAATGATGCTTGATGCGGCCCGCCTCGCACATCCCGCTCGCCGAAATGATGATCTTCGGACGTGCGTCGAAATTGATCGCCTTCGACTCCTCGGCGGTCGTCGCAAGGCGAAGGCCCGGAAAACGGATCGGGTCGACGCCATTTGCAAGGAGCGTCCGCGCCTCGTCGTCGAAGCAGTCCCAGGTATGGTCGCTGAAAATACCCGTCGCGCGGATGGCAAGCGGGCTGTCCACGTAGACCTCGAAATCCTCGAAGCCCTGCACCGCCCGCTGCTCCTTGATCTGCCGCAGGAAGTAGAGCATTTCCTGCGTGCGGCCCACGGCGAAGGAGGGAACGACGACGTTGCCGCCGCGCTCAAATGTTCGCTGGATGACCTCAGCGAAGGCCGTCACGTAGTCGGGACGCGGCCCGTGGCTTCGGTCGCCGTAGGTGGATTCCATGATGACGTAGTCCGCCTCGTCCACGGTGGCCGGATCCTTGATGAGGGGCTGATTGCTATTTCCTATATCTCCGGAAAAGAGCAGTTTTACTTCCCGTCCATCCTCCGTCGCCCAGACCTCGATGCAGGCGGAGCCGAGGAGGTGGCCGACGTCCGTGAAGCGAACCTTGAGGTCCGGGGCAATCTCGTAAATTCTGCCGTAGTCCATGGCCCGGAAGCGCTCCAGAATCCGCTCGACATCGTCCGCATTGTAGAAGGGCGTGTAAGGCTCGCGCCCCTGCCGCTGTCCCTTGCGGTTCCGCCACTCGGCCTCGAATTCCTGGATGCCGGCGGAGTCGCGGAGCATGATCTCGGCAAGGTCGCAGGTCGCGGCCGTCGCCAGAATGTCGCCGTAAAAGCCGTACTGGGCCAGAACCGGAAGGCAGCCCGAATGGTCGATATGGGCGTGCGTTAAGAGGACGAAGTCAATCTCCTCCGCCTTCACCGGGAGAGGGATGTTCTCGAAGGTATCAAAGCCCTGCTCCATGCCGTAGTCGATGAGGATCTTCTTGCCCGCGGCCTCCAGAAAATGGCAGCTCCCCGTAACCTCGTGGTCCGCCCCGACAAATGTTAATCTCATGGGTTATCCTCCTGTATTTACAGCAAATGAAGAAAAATAGTTCCAAAAATATCCATCCCCGTGCCTCCCCCTCCAGGGGGAGGTGGCACGGCGCAGCCGTGACGGAGAGGGGCCGCCGCAGTAAATACCCGTCCCCTTGCCTCCCCCTCCAGAGGGAGGTGGCACGGCGACCCCTCTCAGTCAGCGCCAGAGGCGCTGACAGCTCCCCCTAAGGGGGAGCCAAGTGTGACGGAGAGGGGC
>CADCQU010000058.1 GCA_902803635.1 uncultured Lachnospiraceae bacterium
GCCGGCAAAAGGCTTCACACGGGCCGGAGCCGGAACGACCAGGTGGCCCTCGATATGCGGCTCTATGTCCGCGATACGCTGGATGCGACAAAAGACCGTCTTGCCGGGCTTCTCGAAGTGATTCTTTCCATCATGAAGGCAAATGTTCACACCTATATGCCTGGGTTTACGCATTTGCAGAAGGCTCAGCCCGTAACGCTCGCACACCATCTGGGGGCATATTTTGAGATGTTCCGCCGCGACTTCGAGCGGCTCTCCTCCATCCGCGAGCGCATGAACGTCTGCCCGTTGGGGAGTGGTGCCCTCGCGGGCACCACCTACCCGCTGGACCGCGAATTTGTCGCAAAAGAGCTCGGATTTGACCGCGCATCGGACAACTCGATGGACGGAGTTTCCGACCGCGACTATGTTATCGAGTATTTGTCGGCGCTCTCCATTTGCATGATGCACCTTTCGCGGCTTTCCGAGGAGATCATCCTCTGGAACAGCGACGAGTACCGCTTTGTGGAACTCTCGGATACCTACGCGACCGGTTCGAGCATCATGCCCCAGAAGAAAAATCCGGACATCGCCGAGCTCATCCGCGGCAAGACCGGGCGCGTTTACGGGGCCCTGATGCAGCTCCTTACCACGATGAAGGGACTTCCGCTCGCCTATAATAAGGACATGCAGGAAGACAAGGAATGCGCCTTTGACGCGATGGACACGGCAAATGGCTGCCTCCTTCTGATGGCGGGGATGCTTTCGTCGTGCAAGTTCCGGGAGGACAGGATGGCGGCAAGCGCCCTCGGCGGTTACGCAAATGCGACGGACGCGGCGGACTATCTTGTGCGCAAGGGCATTCCGTTCCGGGAGGCCCACGGGATTGTCGGCCGGCTTGTGCTCCTTTGCATTGAACGGGGAATCCGGCTCGACGAGCTTCCCCTCGGGGACTACCAGTCCCTCTCTGCGGCCTTCGGCGAAGATATCTACGAGGCCATCTCCTTAAAAACCTGCGTCGAACGCCGCTGCACCAAAGGCGCCCCCGGCGCGATGGCGGAGGAGATTCAGTTCGCGGAAGAGTGGCTTGCATCCCATTAAGGTGCAGGTGTCGTGCGTGACCAGTTCTCGTAGTCGCCGCTACTCTTGCCTCCCCCTCAGGGGGAGGTGTCACAGCGAAGCTGTGACGGAGAGGGGCGACGTAACGGCGACACTTTCTCGGCTCATTCGGCACAGTTTATGCAACTTAACAACCTTGTGTCTTTTCAAATAAAAAAGAATGTGCTAAAATTTCAAGTTTGTAAGGGAATGCTGAAAATGACCGGATGGTTTTTTCGGCAGTTTTACAGGTGGAAGGGAGGTTTTTATGGAAAAGAAGCTGAAGGTTGGCATCCTTGGCGCGACGGGGATGGTCGGCCAGCGATTTGTCACGCTCCTTGCGGAGCATCCGTGGTTTGACATTTGTGTGCTTGCGGCGAGCAGCCGGAGCGCGGGGAAGACCTACAAGGAGGCTGTTGGAGACAAATGGAAGCTCGACGTGCCGATGCCCGAGAAGGTGGCCGGTATGGTGGTTCGCAACATCACCGAGGTCGAGGCCATTTCTGCGGACGTCGATTTTGTGTTTTCCGCCGTCAACATGACGAAGGAGGAGATCCGCGCCATCGAGGAGGAGTACGCGAAGGCCGAGACGCCGGTCGTCTCCAACAACAGTGCCCATCGCTGGACGAAGGACGTCCCGATGGTCGTTCCGGAAATCAACCCGGAGCATTTCGCAATCATCGCGGCGCAGAAAGAACGCCTTGGAACGAAGCGCGGTTTCATCGCCGTGAAGCCCAACTGCTCAATCCAGAGCTATGTCCCGTGCCTTGCTGCATGGAAGGAATTCGAGCCGACGAAGGTCGTCGTGAGTACCTACCAGGCTATTTCCGGCGCGGGCAAGACCTTTGCCGACTGGCCCGAGATGGTCGGGAACGTCATCCCGTATATCGGCGGCGAGGAGGAGAAGTCCGAGGACGAGCCGCGCAAGGTGCTCGGTCATATTGAGGGCGGCGAGATTGTGAAGTCCGAGGCTCCCATCATCTCCGCGCAGTGCATCCGCGTGCCGGTCCTGAACGGCCATACGGCCACGGTCTCCGTGAGCTTCGCAAAGAAGCCGACGAAGGAACAGCTGATTGAGAAGCTTGTGGCCTTCTCCGGCGAGCCGCAGAAGAGGAACCTTCCGAGCGCGCCGGCGCAGTTTGTCCGCTATATGGAGGAGGACAACCGTCCGCAGGTGAAGCTTGACGTGGACTATGCAAATGGCATGGGCGTCTCGATCGGACGGCTCCGTGAGGATGCCACCGGCCTTTTCGATTTCAAATTCGTCGGCCTTTCGCATAACACCCTCCGCGGCGCGGCCGGCGGCGCGGTCGAGTGCGCGGAAATGCTCGTCTCGCTGGGGTATATCACGGCCAAATAAGGGGTGACGCTTATCAAGACTTTATTTATTGCGGAAAAACCGAGCGTCGCTCAGGAGTTTGCCCGTGCACTGGGTGTTGGCGGAACACGCAGAAACGGGTATCTGGAGTCGGAAAATACCATCGTCACCTGGTGCGTCGGGCACCTGGTGACGATGAGCTACCCGGAGGCCTACGATCCGGCTCTCAAACGGTGGCGCCTGGATACGCTGCCCTTTCTTCCGGAGGAATTCCGCTACGAGGTGATTCCGGACGTCGCGCAGCAGTTTCAGACGGTCAGCGGCCTCCTGGCGCGTCCCGACGTGGGAACCATCTATGTCTGTACCGACTCCGGACGCGAAGGGGAGTACATTTATCGACTTGTGGAAATGCTCTCGGATAGTTCCGTCAAGGCGAAGGACCGCCGCCGCGTCTGGATTGACTCGTTTACCGATGAGGAGATTGCCCGTGGAATCCGCGAGGCGAAACCGCTTTCTGCCTACGACCGCCTGAGCGATGCGGCCTACCTCCGGGCGAAGGAAGATTACCTTATGGGGATCAACTTCTCCCGCCTGCTTACCCTGAAATATGGGGACAATATGTCTTCTTTTCTGGGGGAGAAACGGACGGTCGTCTCGGTGGGACGGGTGATGACCTGCGTCCTCGGGATGGTCGTGAAGCGGGAGCGGGAAATCCGGAACTTCGTCAAGAAGCCCTTTTACCGCGTCATCGGCGTTTTCGGCGGCATTGAGGCCGAGTGGCGGGCCGTCCCCGGCAGCGAATACTGTCTCGGAGTCCGCAAGGCAAAGGTTGAGGAAAATCCGGATTTGTCCTTGAATGCGGAAGTGACGCCTTCTTCCTCCGTGGACGGGAAAGGACATTTGCCGAAAAATACCGCCGGCCAGGGGGAGGAGGGCGAGAGCGGGCTGATTCTTTCACCTCTTCTTTATAAGGAAAATGGCTTCCACCGGCGGGAAGATGCGGAGGAACTGATTCGAAAGCTCCGGGCCGTAAATCCGCAGGAGGGCGTGGTCACACAGATTTCGCGGAAGAAGGAGAAAAAGAACCCGCCGCTTCTCTACAACCTTGCGGAATTGCAGAATGACTGCTCCAAGATGTTCAAGATTTCCCCGGACCAGACCTTGGCAATCGCACAGGAACTCTACGAAAAGAAGATGACGACCTACCCGCGAACCGACGCGAGGGTGCTTTCCTCGGCGGTTGCAAAGGTCATTGACAGGAACCTCAAGGGGCTGGCGCATTTTTCGCCTGTCGGGGCATTTGCCAACGAGGTACTTGCCGGGACGGCCTGGCAGAAAATCGGGAATTCCCGGTACACCAACGACAAGGCCATCACCGACCACTATGCCATCATCCCGACAGGCGCGGGACTGTCCGCCTACAACAGCCTTTCGGGCACGGCGAAGAAGGTATATGAGACGATTTGCCGACGGTTTCTGGCGATTTTCTACCCGCCGGCGGTGTATGACCGCACCTCCGTTACGATCCGGCTCGGACGGGAGAGCTTCTTTGCAAATTTCCGCGTGCTTGTGGATCCGGGATATCTGAAGGTGACAGGAATTCCGAAGACGCGGACGGAAAATACTGGAAGTGGAAATGCTCTGACTGACAGTGCAACTGCCAATTTGACGATGGAGGGTGGGAAAGAAAATGCCCGACTGGTAGGCGGAAATACCATGGATGCATCGTTAAGTGGGAAAGAAAACATCCCACTGACAGGAGATATTCGCTGGAATACATCGGCAAGTGGGAGAGATCATATCCCACCAACCGAAGAAAATTCAAGAGAAGCCGTGCCAGCCGGGAGAGAGAGTATAGCTGCTGACAACGGGAAGGCTGCGGGTTCTCCTGGAAACGCAGAGGAGGGGACGACAACACTGAACAGAAAGGCGGAGGAGAAGCCAGCTTCTGCGGAAGGGAATTTGTCGGGTGCGGCGGAACAAAGGCTTGCCAAGCTGCGCAAGGGCTCACGCCTCCCGGTCGATGATCTTTTTGTGCGGGAGGGCGAGACGGCTCCGCCCAAGCGGTACACCTCGGGTTCCATCATTCTTGCGATGGAAAATGCGGGACAGCTCATCGAGGACGAGTCGCTGCGGGAGATGATCCGCGGTTCGGGGATTGGTACCTCGGCCACGCGGGCGGAAATCTTGAAGAAGCTCTTCAAAATAGGCTACCTGCATTTAAATTCGAAGACACAGGTTATCACGCCGGAGCTTCTGGGGGAGATGGTCTGTGATACGGTGGCCCTCTCCATTAAGTCCCTGCTCTCGCCGGAGCTGACGGCGAGCTGGGAAAAGGGGCTTACGGGGGTTGCCGAGGGCAACATTACAGAGGACGAGTATATGGATAAGCTCACCGGCTTTATCCAGCGGCGGACGGACGTTGTCAAGAGCCTTGGCAATCAAACTGTACTAAGGGGAGCGTACACGGCCGCGGCGAAATATTACGCCAAACC
>CADCQU010000059.1 GCA_902803635.1 uncultured Lachnospiraceae bacterium
CCGACCGCGACGCCGGAGCCGACCGCGACGCTGGAACCGACCGCGACGCCGGAGCCGACCGCGACGCCGGAGCCGACCGCGACGCCGGAACCGACCGCGACGCCGGAGCCGACCGCGACGCCGGAACCGACCGCGACGCCGGAACCGACCGCGACGCCGGAGCCGACCGCGACGCCGGAACCGACCGCGACGCCGGAGCCGACCGCGACGCCGGAACCGACCGCAACGCCGGAACCGACCGCAACCCCGGAGCCGACGCCGACGCTGGATCCGGAGGAGTACGAACTTCCGATTATCCCGCCGCCAACAAACACGCCGACGCCGACTCCGCATGGAGGAGATATAGAGACGCCGGAGGTTCCGATTGATGATCCAACGCCGACACCGACACCGACACCGACCTCGACACCGACCCCGACGCCCATCCACGTCAAGAACGTGAAGCTGAGCAGCGCCACGGCGACGGTCCTTGTTGGAAAGACGCTCCAGCTTAAAGCCACGGTCTCCCCGAAGAACGCGGTGGATGGCAAGCTTACCTGGAAGTCCGGCAATACGAAGATTGCCACGGTGAACAAGAACGGTCTCGTGACCGCCAAGGCGCCCGGCACGGTGAGCATCGGGGCGATTGCGCAAAACGGTGTCAAGGCCATTTGCAAGGTCACCGTCACCTTCCGCTACGTGTACCAGTGCGAGAAGAGCGGCGTGTACCGCTACACGACCAGCACCTCGGAGGTCAAGAAGCTGAAAGCCGCCGGCTGGTCCTACAAGAAGGCATTCCGCGCACCGGGTTACTCCAAGCAGAAGGTTTACTGCGTTTACAACAAGACGACCAAACGTTATCGTTACACGACGGACCTTACCTATGCCAAGAAGATGAAGAAGGCCGGACATACCGTCAAAGCAGTCTTCTATTCGGCCACCGCAAAGACCGTGCCCGTTTACGAGCTTTCCAAAGGTTCGAAGAAGGTGACCTACTTCTATACCACCAGCGCCAAGGTTCGCAAACAGATGAAGAAGGCAGGTTGGAAGGAGACCGGCATCGCCTGGTACGCCCAGCCGCAGAAGTGATTTTTTCAGCCTAAGAAACATCGCCGGGCGGTTTCACAAAATGTGAAACCGCCCGGTTTTTCTTGTTCCTCATATAAGCGGTTAGAAGAAGGAAATCCGCCTCCTAGCCGATTGCATTTACAGGGAAAAATAATTATAATGTACGTAGGGATTCAGACGGAGTGGCTCTCACGGAGGAACCCGAACCGGGGGAGCATTTTTGGAGCGGCTTAGGAAGCTGAAGAGAAAAACGCCCTCGACAAGAGTATTGACAGGAGGAGACTACTATGCAAAAACAATTTTTGGCACTATTTCTTGTCTGTATATTGATACTGACAGGAACCGTCCCTGCATTTGCCGAGACGGGAGGAACGGTTGGAAGGAAAGCGGAAGGCTTAGAGAAGGTTTCCGGGAGAACGGAAACCGAGGAAGCTGGAGAAGGGGCCGAGGAGGCTCCGATGGCCGCCCCGCTTGCCGAAGGGGCGGCAGCTTCGGAGGGGAACGAACCCGTAGACTTCGTCCATAACGTGGACAGGGCGCAGGAACCGGAGACGATAGCCAGCGAAGCCTCAGAAGCGACGGCTGGCGAAGCCTCCGAGGCGATGGCCGGCGATGGCGAGGCTGTTGCGGCCTTGCAGGGCGATCTCGCCGCCGGGGAGGCCTGCAAGCTTGATGCCGACTTCCTGCCGCTCTACTCGGGCGGGAGCTTCCGCATGGTTTTCAACAAAACGCGCGGGGGACTCTATTTTCTCTCCCGGAACACCCTGAAATACATCGACCTTGCTACGGGAAACGGACAGGAGATTCTCGTGACCAACGGGAAGCCTTTCTTTTTCGGGGAGGCTGCCTTCTATTATTTGGACAATCTGACGGCGCGGGCCATCGAACTTGCAACCGGGGAGGAGCTTCCACCAGTCCAGCTGCAGGTTGACTGGGGCAGCAGCGTGTACCGACAGGCTATCGGGGCGGACCCGCAGGGCCGCCTCTACGTGGCCACCTATGAGAGGCGGCAGCTGGAGGAGGCAAATGAAAATGGCGAGACGTACGAGGAGGTGAATACCATCCACCTTTTTTCCGCCGATGGGACGGAGCTTTCCTCGGTTGACGCCGGCGACCGGACGGTCTACTGCTTCAACGGCTTCGACAACGAGGGCAACTTCTATTTTGAAGGCTGCTACAACTGGATTTACTGGGGCTATGACCATGACGGCCACGGCGTCTTCAAGGGCAAGGTCACGGACAACAACCTTTCCCTCATCGAGCTCGGAAATGGCGTCACCGTGAGCGGCGTTCTCCAGTACGACCTCGGCTGCATCGAGTACATTTGCCAAAACTACTACCGCGAGCATGAGCTGGGGGCGGAGCTTGTCGGCGGACGGTACCTTGTCACCACGAGCGTCACCTACGGCCGGATGCAGGTGATTGACAATGCGGAAAATTCCCTGCTAATGAGGCTTGCAAAGCCTTCCGGTGAGGCCTGCAACTACAGCTATGACCTGGGGAGCGTCGGGACCCGCGCGGCCTATAACGCGGAGCATGACAGTCTTCTCGTATACGACGACAGCCTTAGGCTGGTGGAGTACGATCTGGCAAATGGCGGCGAGTTGGGGAGCTACACCCCTGCAAATCCGCTGTTTTGCATCGCGCAGGACGGCGAGGAGCTGTATCTTCTGGAGAGGACGGACGAAGGCTTTGTCCTTGAAAAGATTACCTGGAAGGAGCCGGAAGCCCTGACCCTGACGGGAGAGGACTCGATGAAGGTCGGCGAGACCCAGCGGCTTTCCCTGGACAGCGGGCGCGTCTATGACCTTGGGGCTGAATGGGAGAGCAGTGACCCTGAAGTTGCGACCGTGACGCAGGACGGCAAGGTGAGTGCCTGGAAGGCCGGGCCGGCGACGGTGACGGCCAGCATCCTGGGCGGAAAACTGCAGGCGAGCTTTACCATCACTGTCGCGGAGGGTTCCGCCACGATCCTGGGAGCCTATGTGACGGCACGGGAAGCGGTGGATACTGCGAATTATTCGAGAAACAATGTGAACCGGGATGCCATCGTTCGGTCCTACCTCTATGAAAATGCGGACGGCTCGCTCACCCGCGTGGAATACCTGGAGGAAGGCAGCATCCTCGTGGAGGACATGGGGGAGGATGGAAGCCTGCGGGAGTCGAAGTCCGTCGAGAAAGAGCTGGACTATTTCGGGGGCTTCTTTGCCGGGAAGCAGTATAATTTCCTCGTGTTCGGCCAGAGCAACCCGGAGCAGAGCGACGAGGTGGAGGTTGTCCGCGTCGTCCGCTACGGAAAGGACTGGACCAGGCAGGAGAGCCTGTCCATCAAGGGCGCCAACACCCTGTACCCCTTCAACGCGGGCTCCCTGCGGATGACGGAGGCGGCGGGAAAACTGTACATTCACACCTGCCACACGATGTATACAAGCTCCGACGGGCTCAACCACCAGGCCAACATGACATTTGTCGTGGATGAGGCGGCGATGACCCTCGTCGATGGCTATCACGATGTCATGAACATTTCCCAGGCCGGCTACGTCAGCCACTCCTTCTCGCAATACGTCACGACGGATGGGACATTTGTCTACCGTGCCGATCTGGGGGACGCCTACCCCCGCGCGGTCGCGGTGACCCGCTGCAACGTGGAAGGGGAGGTGACAAATGTCCGCTACAATTACGCGCTGCCGATTCCTGGAACAATCGGGGCAAATGCGACGGGCGTGACGATTGGCGGGCTTTCGCTTGGCGCGGATACGGTGCTTGTCACGGGAAATGCCGTCGACGTCGGGGACGAGGAGAATTATTCCGCCTACGGCAAGAGAAATATCTACCTTTCGGTGCTGGACAGGGATTTGAAGGTGCTTGCCCGCAAATGGCTGACGGCGTATGATGCGGAGAGCACGACCAGCGTTGGAAGGCCGCAGCTCGTCAAAATTAACGACTACCAGTTCCTGCTCCTCTGGGAGGAGACGGAGAGCGAGACCGGGAAGGTCGTGGTGAAGGCCCAGCTTCTCGACGAGGAGGGAAACCTTGCGGGGAGCGCATTTTCCTTGAACGCAAGACTCTCGGACTGCCAGCCCATCGTGAGCTATGAGGGGCTCGTGACCTGGTACGTCACGACGGGAAGCAGGTTCTACCTGTATTCGTTAAATCCCTTCCGGCTCTTTGACAGCGTCCTGACCCTCGACATCACCAGGGACATCGCGATGTGCAAGGTCACGTTCAACCCCAGCTACTATTCCTATGACGGGACGGAAAAAAGGCCTTCCGTGACGGTGGAGCGATACGGGGAGACTTTGACGGAAGGCGTGGATTACGAGGTTCTGGGCTATGCGAACAACGTGAAGGCGGGGACCGCGACGGTGAAGCTTCGCGGCCTGGGCGCGTACTATGGTACCTTCGATGCACCCTTCACGATTTATAAGGCTTACCAGTATATCCAGACGGCGCTTGTCTCCGGGGACGTTGAGCTTGGGGCGACCATCGACCTTGCCCCCAGCGGGTATGAGAATCCGGTCTTTACCTATAAGAGCTCGGACGAGAGTGTGGCGGTCGTGGATGCAAATGGGACGCTGCACGCGCTCGCGGAGGGCAGCGCGACCATCACGATTTATGCGGCCGAGACAGAAAACTACGGTTCAAGGTCACTAACCCGGAACATCGTCGTTACGCGGGACGTCCACACCATGGTGGAGGCGGACGTGATTTTCGCGGACGAGGAGAGCAACGTGGCAACGGTACACCGCATTTGCAGCGTGTGCGGGGAGGAGGAGACGGTTCAGTTTACGACGATGGACAGTTTCTACCTCTGGTATTGGAATGGGAACGCGGGCTATAGCGGAATCTCCAAAAAACAGGTGGAGGGAAGCCGGCGCTCCGTGTCCATGCGCTCGTATTCTCCGGCCGATGTGGAGAACAAGGACTTTGTTCTCGAATCCTCCGACCCGTCCATCATGACGGTCAATGGGAAAGATTTTACATTTGTCGGGACGGGTACGGTGACATTGACGATTTACGCAAAATACCGCCCGTCGGTCAGGCTGACCCATACCTTCGAGGTGGAGCACGCATTTGCCTTGGAAGAGGTATTGGAGGCATCCACCTGCGCGGAGCATGGGCGGGGACGATACAAGTGCTCGGCCTGCGGGGCGGAGGAGACGCAGGAGCTTCCGCTGGACCCGGACAACCATGTAGGCGAGACGTATCTGGCAAATGCAGCCGCGGAGACTTGCGCGGAGGATGGCTATACGGGCGATACCTGCTGCAAGGGGTGTGACGTGGTCCTTACGGAGGGCGAGGTGATTCCGGCGACCGGACTGCATAGCTGGAGCGAGGAGTATCTCGTGGATCGCGAGGCGACCTGCTCGCTGGAGGGCGAGGAATCGCTGCACTGCACGGTCTGCGGCGCGAAGAAGGATGCGCGGAGCATCCCGAAGACGCCGCATAGCTGGAATGCGGGCAGGGTGGTTAAGCAGCCGACGACGACGGAGTTTGGGACGAGGCTCTATACCTGCCTTGTGTGCCGGGAGACGAAGCAGGAACCCATTCCGATGCTGACACCGACGCCGACGAACACGCCGACGCCGACAAATACACCGACACCGACGCCGACAAATACGCCGACGCCGACGAACACGCCGACACCGACAAATACTCCCACGCCGACTCCGACGAACGCACCGAAACCGACAGAAGAGCCGACGCTGACCCCGACCGAGGCACCGAAGCCGACGGAAGAGCCGACGCTGACCCCGACCGAGGCACCGGAACCGACCGAAATGCCGACAGTGACACCGACCGGGGCACCGGAACCGACCGAAATGCCAACAGTGACCCCGACCGAGGCACCGAAGCCGACGGAAGAGCCGACGCTGACCCCAACCGAGGCACCGAAACCGACTGAGATGCCAACAGTGACCCCGACCGAGGCACCGAAGCCGACGGAAGTACCGACACCGACGAATACGCCGACTCCTACGCCGATTCAGGCAAAGACCGTGAAGCTAAATGTGACAACGGCGAAGGTTCTGGTTGGGAAGACCTTGCAGCTTACGGCGACGGTCTCCCCGAAGAATGCCGTGGATGGCAAGCTTACCTGGAAATCCGGCAATTCGAAGATTGCCACGGTGAGCAAGAGCGGACTTGTGACCGCCAAGGCCCCGGGAACCGTCAAAATCGGAGCCATTACCCAAAACGGGGTGAAGGCCATTTGCAAAGTCACCGTGACCGTAAGCTATGTTTACGAGTGCTCCAAGGACGGTGTCTACCGCTACACGGCCAGTACCTCGGTTGTGAAGAAACTGAAGGCGGCAGGCTGGTCCTATCGGAAAGCCTTCCGCGCGCCGGGTTATTCCACGCAGAAGGTCTACAGCATTTACAATAAGACTTCCAAACACTACCGCTACACCACGGATCTTGCCTACGCTAAGAAGATGAAGAAAGCCGGACACACCGTCAGTCTCGCCTTCTACCAGTCCACGGCCCGAACCGTGCCTGTCTACGAGCTTTCCAAGGGTTCAAAGAAGGTAACCTACTACTATACGACCAGCGCCAAGGTCCGAAAGCAGAGGAAGGCGGAAGGCTGGAAGGAGACCGGCATCGCCTGGTACGCCCAGCCGCAGAAGTAATTATAGTTGCCTTAGAAACAGGAACCGGGCGATTTCACGAATTCGTGAAATCGCCCGGTTCTTTAAAATTCAGAAGCAAGTTTTCCGCGGAGATGAGGGATGCCTGGAAAATGGCCTGCAGCATTTGCAGATGCCGGCCATGTTTTGTGCTAGATAGGCTATAAGCGACAGCCCCTCAACAGATCAAAGTAGCTTAGGAACTGTTCATCAATAACTCAGGAAATCTGCTTGTCTAAATTCCGCCCTGACTGCGTTGTCGTCAGTCGGCGATGCCCGC
>CADCQU010000060.1 GCA_902803635.1 uncultured Lachnospiraceae bacterium
GCGGGCATCGCCGACTGACGACAACGCAGTCAGGGCGGAATTTAGACAAGCAGATTTCCCGAGTTATTGATGAACAGTTCCTTAGCCCAGCCGCATCGCCTTCACGATGTGCTCGGTCTTCGCACGGACCTCCTGCAGCTCCTTCTCCGTCATCAATGACGTCGTAAAGCCGATCTCGTTGATCCCCTCGACCCTTACAACGGAAATATCCCCGAAGAGTGCCCTCGCCTCGTCCTCGCTTCCGGAAAACCTCACGAAGAAGGCAAATGGCACCGCCTCGCTTTCAAGGAGTGGCAGCGTTTCCCCGCTCCAGTCCGACGGAATCCGTCTGTCCATACTCCGCGCAATGGAAATGACATCCCCGGCGACCGCGCTGGCGGTCGGAAGGCTGCCCGCGCCGCTTCCGAAGAGGGTCACGTCGCCTACCGCGTTGCCGTGGATCTGCACGGCGTTCAGCACGCCGTCCACGTTGTAGAGAAGGTTCTCACGGCCAATCATCATCGGAGCCACCATCGCGTAGGCACCATTTTCGATACGGCGGCTGCGGGCAATGAGCTTAATCTTGCGGCCAACAGCCTTCGCGAACGCGATGTCCGTACCATCCACGCAGGAAATGCCCTCCGTGTACACATTTTTGTAGGAAATAAATTTTCCGTAGGCAAGCGTGGAGAGGATGGCTATCTTCCGCTGGGCATCATGTCCCTCAATGTCCGCCTCCGGGTGAAGCTCCGCGTACCCCATCTCCTGGGCCGCCTTAAGCGCCGCACCAAATTCCTGGCCTTCCTTTGTCATCTGGGTCAGGATATAGTTCGTGGTCCCGTTGAGGATTCCGCTCACCTCGTCGATAGCGTCCGCCGTGAGGGCGCCGTCAAGGACGTGGATGACGGGGATGCCGCCGCCGCAGCTCGCCTCAAAAAGGTAGTTCACGCCATTTGCATGAGCCACCTCGCGAAGCTCCAGACCGTACTCCGCTACAAGTTCTTTATTCGAAGTGCAGACGGACTTTCCGGCTTCAAGCAGCTGCTTCGTGAAGCTGTACGCCGGGCGCAGGCCGCCCATCGTCTCCACGACAATCTTCACCTCCTGATCGTTCAGAATATCCTGAAAGTCATGGGTCAGAATCTCCTCCACCGGGTCGCCGGGGAAGTCACGAAGATCCAGCACATGGCCAACGACAATCTCCTCGCCTTCCATGCGGCGGGTAATCTCCTCGCGGTTTTTGGTCAGGACGCGGTACACGCCCGCCCCCACGGTGCCATACCCCATGATTGCTGTCTTGATCATGATATAACTCCTTTTATTACCTTATTAGAAAGCCTCCACCCTTACCGGATTGCCGTGGCATCCGAGGCGGCTGCCCGTGCGCTTCCCCCGAGGGCCTCCCATTTGAGGAAGGCGTTGATGAAGGGATCAATGTCGCCGTCCAGCACCTTCGCCGCATTTGTCTGCTCTTCGCCAGTCCGAAGGTCCTTAATGAGCTGGTAAGGCTGCAGGAAATACGAGCGAATCTGGTTGCCCCAGGCAATCTCCGTCACCTTGCCGCGAATATCATCCAGCTTCTCAGCGTTCTGCTGCTGCTTGAGCATGAAGAGCTTGATTTTGAGTTCCTGGAACGCCTTGTCTTTGTTCTGGAACTGGGAGCGCTCGTTCTGGCAGGTCACCACGATGCCCGTTGGGAAATGCGTGATGCGGATAGCCGAGGACGTCTTGTTGATGTGCTGGCCGCCCGCGCCCGAGGAGCGGTAGGTATCGATGCGGATGTCCTTCGGGTCGATCTCGATGTCAAGGTCTTCCTCAATATCCGGCATAACCTCACAAGCCGAGAAGGACGTCTGTCGCTTGCCATTTGCATTGAACGGGGAAATGCGGACCAGCCGGTGCACCCCGTGCTCGGATTTCAAAAGCCCGTAGGCGTTCTCGCCGTTCACCTGGAAGGTCACGGACTTCAGGCCCGCCTCGTCGCCCTCCAAAATGTCGAGGACTTCAAGCGACAGGCCATGGGCCTCCGCCCAGCGCGAGTACATGCGATACAGCATCTGCGTCCAGTCCATCGCCTCCGTGCCGCCGGTCCCGGCATGCAGGGTTACGATGGCGTTGCAGCCGTCGTACTCCCCGGAGAGCAACGTCTTCATGCGGATCTTCTCAAAGCCGTCCTTGAAGTCGGCAAACATCTGCTGAACCTCGGGCACCAACTCCGGGTCCGGCTCCTCATCGGCCATCGCGATCATATCGCGGATGTCGTCACGGGCACTGACCAGATTCTGGTAGCCTGCGACGTCGGCCTTGAGGGATGCAAGGAGCTTCGTCTTCTTCTGCGCGTCCTCCGGGTCGTTCCAGACATCCGGCTCCGCGAGTTCATGGTTCAATTCCTCAATTCGCTTCTCTTTGACAGCGAGGTTAAAGTGAATCCCTCATTTCAACTAA
>CADCQU010000061.1 GCA_902803635.1 uncultured Lachnospiraceae bacterium
AAGGGGATTCTTCGCTTCGCTCAGAATGACAAGCCTTTCGTATGGATGATGTCCATTTTTATGCGTTCAACCGTACAGGTGGAAAAAGCTTTAATCCAGATAATCCTTCAGCTTCTTGCTCCGGGAGGGATGGCGGAGCTTCCGAAGGGCCTTCGCCTCGATCTGGCGGATGCGTTCACGCGTGACGTTGAACTCTCTGCCAACCTCCTCCAACGTCCGCGCACGGCCGTCGTCGAGGCCGAAGCGAAGCCGGAGCACCTTCTGCTCGCGCTCGGTCAGAGTCTCCAGGACCTCCTTGAGCTGCTCCTTGAGCAGCGTGAAGGCCGCCGCGTCCGCCGGAACCGGCACGTTCTCGTCCTGGATGAAGTCGCCAAGGTGGCTGTCCTCCTCCTCGCCGATGGGCGTCTCCAGGGAGACCGGCTCCTGGGAGATCTTCAGGATTTCGCGGACGCGCTCGACGGGCATCCGCATTTCCGCGGCGATCTCGTCCGGGGTGGGCTCGCGGCCCAGCTCCTGGAGGAGCTGGCGGGAGACGCGGATGAGCTTGTTGATGGTCTCCACCATGTGTACCGGGATGCGGATGGTGCGGGCCTGGTCGGCAATCGCGCGGGTGATGGCCTGGCGGATCCACCAGGTCGCGTAGGTCGAGAATTTGAAGCCCTTCTGGTAGTCGTACTTCTCAACGGCCTTGATGAGGCCAAGGTTCCCCTCCTGGATGAGGTCAAGGAAGAGCATGCCGCGGCCCACGTAGCGCTTCGCAATCGAGACCGTGAGACGGAGGTTCGCGTTGATCAGCCGCTCGCGTGCGGCCTTGCCCTCCTCCCCGCCGCGCTCCATGGCCTTCGAGAGCTCCTTCTCCTCCTCGGCGGTCAACAGCGGGAACTTTCCGATGTCCTTCAGATACATACGGACCGGGTCCTCCACCGACACGCCGTCCGGCACCGTGAGGTCGATCTTGTCCACGTCGATGTCAAGGTCGGCGTCGTCGTCGAGCGCGGCCTCGTCGTCGTCCGACAAGAGCAGCACATCGTCCTCCGGGATGCGCTCGTCGGTACGGAGAATATCCACGTTATTGCTGTCCAGATACTCCAGAATCTTCTCCATATCCTCGGAGGTCAACGTAATGTCCCGGAACGCCTCCTCGATCTCGCTGTAGCTGAGCACGTTTTTCTTGCTCCTCGCCTGATCGAGCAGCTCCTGCAACTTCTGGGTGAAACGCATCTCGTTTTCCGTCATACTCTCTCTCCTTTCCGCTTCGAGCGGCAAATGTCCGCTCCGCCAGCACAGCACTTTTTCCTTTTCCCCTCGGCAAATGCCGCCGGGGCAGCCCGGCTTCTTTCCTTTTCCCTCGGCAGATGTCCGCCAGGGCAGCCGTTCCTTTCTTACTCTTCCTCCTGTGGAACCTCCAAATGCAGGAGGGTCTTCTGTTTTTTCATTTGCCCGATTTTTTGCTTTTTTCGCATGTTCTCCTGCAAGATTCCCGGATCCGCCGTGGCCTTGAAGCTTTCGTTGACGGAGGCCTCCATGAGTTTTAAGGCCGTGTCCGTGAACGCCCGGTCAAGCTCCGCCCCGTCCGTAAGCTTCAGTTCGGTATGGAAGATTTCCGTCACCATTTGCTGCGTCTCCAGATCCTCGTAGCGACCAATAAGCCGCGCCTCGCTAACCTCGCCATTTGCCAGCTGGTCGAAAAGGCCCTCGGCCACCTCGTGGCAGAGCGGGTCCGGAAAATCGGCCGGGGTGAGGTACCCCTTGACCTTTTCGTAGGCATCGGGGTACTTCGCGAGGAAGGCCAGCATGAGCCGCTGCGAGAGAACGTAACCGTCCGTCTTCGGTTCCCGCCGCTTCGAGACGTCCTCCGGCGGCCGGTAGTTTTCCGCCTTCGTCCCGCGAAGAAGGCAGCGGTTCACCTCCCGCCGCAGCAGATCCTCCGGAATCCTCTTCTCCCGCGCGACCGCCTCGATGTAGTTGTTGCGGAGAAGCTCGTCGGAGACGCCTGCAAGGAGCTCCGCGGCCCCCGTCTGGAAGGCCGTCTTCTCACGCGGGTCATTTGCCGGGTGCTCGGCCTCCAGCGCGTCGATGGAAAAAAGGAGGGCATCCCGCGAGCCCGCAAGCCGCCGTTCCATCTCCTCCGCGCCCATGGCCTTGATGAGCTCGTCCGGATCCTTGTAGGGAGAAAGGTCCGTCACCTCGGAATTCAGTCCCGCCTCCCGCAGGATCGGCTCGGCCCGCCGCGCCGCCGCCCTGCCCGCGTTATCCGAATCGTAAAGGAGCCGGACATTTTTCGTGAAACGGGAAATGAGCCGCGCCTGTTCCTCGGTGAGAGCTGTCCCGAGCGAGGCCACCGCACAGTCAAAACCCGCCTGGTGGAGGCTGATGACATCCATGTAGCCCTCGCAGAGGATGATGTAGGGCCGGCGGCTCGCCCTTGCCAAATGCAGCCCGAAGAGGTTTCGGCGCTTGTTGAAAATTTCCGTCTCCGGCGAGTTCATATACTTGGGGAGCCCATCTCCCATCACGCGGCCGCCAAAGCCGATGATGCGCCCGCGGCTGTCGGGGATGGGGAACATGACCCGGTTCCAGAATTTCTCGGACGTGCCCCGCTTCTCGTCGTAGGTGATGAGGCCGCTCTCCATAATGTCCTGGTCGGCGTAGCCCTTCTTTTTGAGGTACTGGTAGAGCCCGCCGCGCCCGGCAAAGCCGAGTCCGAATTTCCGGATGGTCTCGTCCGAAAGCTGCCGCTCCGTCAGGTACCGGAGGGCCGCCTCGCCCTGCGGCTGCCGGAGCATGTAGTAGAAATACCCGGCCGCCGTCTTCTGGATTTTCCGGAGCACCTCCCGGTGGTCTTCCCTCGACTTCCGCTCCGGCGACCACTCCTCCTTCGGGAGGGCGATGCCCGCGCGGTCGGCGAGGTACTGCACGGCCTCGGGGAAGCTCATGTTGTGGTAGTTCATAACAAAGGTCAGGACGTTCCCGCCGGCGTGGCAGCCGAAGCAGTAAAAGATCTGCTTCTTCGGAGTGACCGTGAAGGAGGCCGTCTTCTCGTTGTGGAAGGGGCAGAGCCCGAGGTAATTTGCGCCGGCGCGTTTTAGCTGCACCACCTCCCCCACCACCTGCACGATGTCGTTGGATGAGCGAACCTCCTCCAGAAGCTCCTCCGAATAACGTGCCGCCAAATCCACTCACCTCCTTCCCGCATCTCCGGAATTCCTTTCAGAAATCGCATATGCGATTTTAGCCGTCTTTACAAAAAGAAAATATCCATGCACAAAGCCTGTCATTCTGAGCGAAGCGAAGAATCCCGTTCGTCTCTTCGCAAAGATGGTGGGATTCTTCGTCGCTACGCTCCTCAGAATGACAGAGAGAAGAGGCCATCTGAACTGTAACCGCCCGAGATCCTGTCTGCTCCCGGAAAACTCCCAGTTTTTTAGAATCTGCTCCAGGACTTCGGGATAAAGATTTCCCGGAATTTCGACATGGAATACTGGTCGGTCATCCCGGAAATGTAGTCGAGCGCGGTCCTCTCCGGCGACTCGCCCAGGACCTCGATCCGCCGCCGCATCTCGCCCGGCAGCTTCTCCGGGTTTTCGACATAGTAGCGGTAGAGGGACTTCAGCATCTCGCCCGCCCGCGGCTCCTCGTTTTTCGCGACCTCGTTGGTGTAGAGATTTGCGAACATGAACCGGCGCAGCTCCAGCATGGCCTCTCCGACCTCGTCGGACATTTTGACAAATGGCCGCATTCGGGAGGTGTTTACGATGTCGTGGACGAAGGTGTTGAGCCTCTCGCGGGTCGTCCCGCCGAGCAGTCTCCGCAAATGCATGGGGATGTCGTCCTCGGTGAGGAAGCCGGCCCTCTCCCCGTCGTCCATATCGTGGTGGATGTAGGCGAGCTTGTCCGCAAGCCGCACCACCTGGCCTTCGAGGGTCGAGGGGTGGTCGGCCGTCCCGTGATTTCGCATGCCGTCGCGGACCTCCCAGGTGAGGTTGAGGCCCTTCCCCTCCTTCTCCAGCACCTCGACGATGCGGACCGATTGCTCATTATGCCGGAAGCCAAGCGGCGAGACCTCGTCGAGGGCCCGCTCCCCCGCGTGTCCGAAGGGCGTATGTCCAAGGTCGTGGCCGAGCGCGATGGCCTCCACCAAATCCTCGTTGAGCGAAAGGCACCTGGCAAGCGTCCGCGCAATCTGTGAAACCTCCAGGGTGTGCATGAGGCGCGTCCGGTAGTGATCCCCCTGCGGGGCCAGAAAGACCTGGGTCTTGTCCTTGAGCCGCCGGAAGGCCTTGCAGTGGACGATCCGGTCCCGGTCGCGCATGAAGGCCGTGCGCACGTCGCACTCCGCCTCCGCATGCTGCCGCCCCCGCGTTTTTGAGGCCTTCGTCGCGTAGGGGCTCAGCTCCCGCGCCTCCCGCATTTCCAGCTCTTCCCGTACCAGCATACCGCACCTCCTTTCCTCGCCACAATCACACATCACGTTTCCGCATTACGTTCCAGATTCGCTTTTAATCCTGTCATCCGCCCCTTCCCCTCGAACGTCCTCTATTATTTATATTCCTTCCCTTTTCCGTTTTTCCTTTTCTTTTTCAAAACTTTCTCATCTTTTTTCTCGTCGAATCCATCCACCGTTTTCGTCCCTCTAATCCGAGTCTGGCTTCCCTCCTATCCCCTCCACTCGGATCACTCCCACCGTTTCAGCCTTGGCAATCCGAGGGAAGATATTTCCATCACCATGCTTGCTCCAAGCAGAAAAAACCGCCGGGGCCAGGCCCCGGCGGCGAATGTGTCTTCCCATGTATTAGCTATTATAATAAGTAATCTTCCATCCTTATACGATGCCCTGTGCCTTCATGGCATCGGCAACCTTCTCGAAGCCCGCGATGTTCGCGCCGGCCACATAGTTGCCTTCCATGCCATACTTCCTGGCGGCCTCGTCGATATTGTGCGTGATGTTGACCATGATGTCCTTGAGCTTCGCATCGACTTCCTCGAAGCTCCACGCAAGACGCTCGGAGTTCTGGGACATTTCCAGAGCGCTCGTCGCCACGCCGCCGGCATTTGCCGCCTTGCCCGGGGCAAAAATCACGCCATTTTCCTGAAGGTACTTCGTGGCTTCCAGGGTTGTCGGCATATTCGCGCCCTCGCAAACGGCGAAGCAGCCATTTGCCACAAGCGTCTTGGCATCCTCGAGCTGCAGCTCGTTCTGGGTCGCGCACGGAAGGGCGATGTCGCACGGGGTCGTGAAGACGCCCTTGCCCTCATGATAAATGGCGTTCGGACGGGCCTTCGCGTATTCGGTCAGACGTGCGCGGCGGACTTCCTTGACATCCTGCAGGGTCGCGACATCGATTCCATCCGGATCATAGATCCAGCCCGTTGAATCGGAGCAGGTCACCGGCTTCGCGCCAAGCTGCCAGGCCTTCTCAATCGCGTAGGTCGCGACGTTGCCGGCGCCGGAGACCACCACGGTCTTGCCCGCGATGTCCTTGCCGTTGATCTTGAGGAGCTCCTCGGTGAGGTAAAGGAGG
>CADCQU010000062.1 GCA_902803635.1 uncultured Lachnospiraceae bacterium
CAATTTCTTTCAATGGAAGGTTGTTTTCATTATCTTCCTATGTTAAAATTATTGAAAGTATATCGGAAATGCCACCGCATTTGTCATATTTTCACGAACATTTCCGGGAACGGAACGTTGCTGATGCACAGGAGCCTCAATGCGTGCATCTGACGAAAGGTGGTTACAGTTCAGGTGACTCTAAACTGTAACGGGCCGCATGTACAGTAACGAAAGGAGAACCTTTGCCAAATATGAAGACCTTCGTACTTCTTTCCAGGCTCGCCAAGGATCTGAAGCTCAAAAACCTGACGCCGGACCTTGACCTCAACGAGGTGGAAATCACGACGCCGGAGATCAACCGTCCCGCGCTGCAGCTCACCGGCTATTACGAGCATTTTGCCAACGAGCGCGTGCAGATCATCGGCTATGTCGAGTACACCTACCTCATGCAGCTCGACAAGGCGGAGTTCCTTTCGACCTACGAGCGTTTCATTTCCCGCGACATTCCCTGCGTCATTTTCACGACCCTCACGGAACCCTCCCGCGACATGCTGGAGATTGCGCGGAAATACAAGGTTCCCACTCTCTCCACGGCACGCACCACCAGTTCATTCATGGCGGAGTGCATCCGCTGGCTCGGCGTCGAGCTCGCGCCCAGCATTTCCATCCACGGCGTTCTCGTGGACGTCTACGGCGAGGGCGTGCTCATCACCGGCGAGAGCGGCATCGGCAAATCCGAGGCGGCCCTGGAGCTGGTCCGCCGCGGCCACCGTCTCGTGAGCGACGACGTAGTCGTCATCCGCAAGGTCTCCGATATCACCCTCGTCGGCTCCGCGCCGGACGTCACCAAGCACATGATCGAGCTCCGCGGCATCGGCATCATCGATGTCAAGATGCTCTACGGTGTCGAGCACGTCAAGGAATCCCAGTCCATCGACCTCGTCATCTGCCTGGAGGAGTGGGACAAGGACAAGGAGTACGATCGTCTGGGACTTGCCGAGGAGTACAAGGAGTATCTGGGGAACCGCGTGGTCTGCCACTCCATCCCCATCCGCCCCGGCCGAAACCTTGCCGTCATCGTCGAGACAGCCGCCGTCAACCACCGCCAGAAGATGATGGGCTACAACGCGGCCGAGGAGCTCTACCGCCGCGTCACGGAAAACATCACCAGCAAAATGGCGCTCTGACAAATGTTTCCAACGCGGACGTTTTTGGCCCGTTTTCTGAAAAACACTCGCCAAATGGCACTTTGACAAATGTTTCCAACGCGGCCGGTTCCGTGCCGCGTTTATATAAAAATTTCACATAAGAGAGGTAATTTAGCATGGCCAAAGTAGTTTTCGGTATCGACGTAGGTGGGACAACCATCAAATGCGGCCTCTTCGAGACGAAGGGTTCGCTGCTCGAGAAATGGGAGATCGTTACCCGCTCGGAAAATGGAGGCGAGAACATCCTTCCGGACATCGCCGCCACGATTGACGCAAAGCTCAAGCTCCGCGGCATTGACAAGAAGGACGTCGCCGGCATCGGCATCGGCATCCCCGGACCGGTCCGCGGCGGCAAGGTCCCGGTCGCGGTAAACCTGCACTGGGGCGAGACCGACGTCGTCAAACAGCTCGGCAAGCTCACCGGCCTCAAGGTCGCTGCGGGCAACGATGCCAACGTCGCTGCGCTCGGCGAGCAGTGGAAGGGCGGCGGCGAGGGCCACCAGAACATGATCATGGTGACGCTCGGCACCGGCGTCGGCGGCGGCATCATCGTCGGCGGCCAGATTATCGAAGGTGCCCACGGTGCGGGCGGCGAGCTCGGCCATATCCATGTGGACGACAACATTAAGGAACCCTGCAACTGCGGCAACCACGGCTGCCTGGAGCAGGTCGCCTCCGCGACCGGCATTGCCCGCCTCGCCCGCGAGGAGCTGGCGGCGAACCCCGAGGAGGAGACCTCCATCCGCGTGGACGAGGTGAACGCGAAGGTCGTCTTCGACGGCTACAAGGTCGGAGATGCGATGGCCGAGCGCGTTGTCAACCGTTTCGCCCGCTATCTGGGCGTCGCCATCGGCGGCATCGCCTGCGTCACCGACCCGGAAATCATCGTCATCGGCGGCGGTGTCTCCAAGGCTGGCGATCCCCTCATCGACGTCGTAGGCCGCTACTACCGCAACATGGCCTTCTCCGCCTGCCAGGTCACCCCGCTCGTCCTCGCCAAGCTCGGCAACGACGCCGGCATCTACGGTGCCGCGAAGCTCGCCCTCGACATGCAGCCGGCGTAACTCTCGCGAGCCGCGTGCTGCCGAAGGCAGCCATATTCCTTTCGCGGCTCTATGAATAAAAGCCAAAACGGGCAGGGATTAATCCCTGCCCGTTCTTCTTGTATAAAAACCTTCCTTTTTCCCTCACCCATGCGAAGTCGGCTTTTTGGTGACCTTTGGCGTAGGCGTAGGCTTTTTCCCGGGTTTCGGGGTCGGCGTCGGTGTAACTTTCTTCTTCTTTTTCTTCTCCTCCGCCTCCCGCTTCTTCCGTTCCTCTTCCTCCTTCTTCTTCCGCTCCTCCTCCGCGATGCGGGCCTTCTCCGCCGCGAGGGCCGCCTGCGCCGCAGCCTCCTCGGAGGCACGCTTCTGGGCAATGGCCTGCTCAACGGCCGAGGGCGTCTGGTGGAACTCACCGCCGAGGCACAAGTCGGTAGGCGCGGTTCCAATCGCGAAGTACTCCGTCATGCTGTCGCAGACGGCCCCCGCAAGCTTCCCGCTCTGCCGGCAAATCGAGGTGCTCCGGATACTTCCTGGCATCGTGAAGGGCAGAATTTCATGATCCTTGTGGATCCTCGTCATGATCCGGTTCCAAAGCACCTGGTGGTACGTCCGGTAGTTCCCCTCCTCCGGAAGCGGCTCCGGCATATCGTAGCCCGACCAGATACCACAGGTATAGTAAGGCGTATATCCAACAAACCACATGTTCAAATAGTCATTGGCCGTCCCGGTCTTTCCGGCAACCGGCATCCCCGACTGGAGTCGCATAGCCGTCCCCGTCCCCCGCTTGACCGCGTCCTCCAGCGCACTGGTCAGAAGTGCCGCCGTGCTCTCCGAGAGGGCCCTTTTCGGAACTGGGTTCTTCTCCAGAAGGACGTTGCCATTTGCATCCGTGACCCGCGTGTAGAAATACGGCTTGATGTACACGCCCTTGTTCGCGAGGGCCGCGTAGGCGGCGGTCAGCTCCAGGTTCGAAACACCGTAGGTAATTCCCCCGAGCGCAAGCGCCTGGGTCTTGTCGTGCTCCGGCGAGAGCGTCGAGATGCCCAGATTGACGAGAAAGTCAAATGCCGCCTCCGGCGTAACCTCGGTGATGCATTTGACGGCGGGGACATTTGCCGAATGCACGATGGCTTCGCGCACCGTGATATCCCCAAGATACGTTCCCCCGCTGCTTACGGTTTTTCCATTTTCATAGGCATATGGCTCGTCCCGGTAGACGGTGGCGAGGGTGTTCATCCCCCGGTCGAGGGCCGCCGCGTAGGCGGAAATCGGCTTGAACGTCGAACCTGGCTGGCGCAGGGTTCTTGTCGCACGGTTGAGGACCAGCGAAGCCGTCTTCTCGCCGCGCCCGCCCACGATGGCCCGCACCGCGCCGGTCTCCTGGTCCATGATGACGATCGAGGACTGCGGCTGCGGCGTCAGGTAGGCGTCCTCCTCCAGCACGTTGTCATTTTCGCGGAGCACGTGCTCCTTGTAGCGCGAAACGGCCGCCTTGGCCTCGTCTGACGAGTCGAAAACCAGGTCAAAGGCCGCATCCTCCGTCTCCCGGAAATACTGCTCCAGCATTTCCTTCGTGTAGTTGATTTCCTCGCCCGCCGGCGACTGGACGCGCATCGACCAGTCAAGGCTATACTTCGTCCCCTCCGGGAAGTTGTCCGGATCGGCGTACTCCTCGTCGCAAATCTGCTGGATGCCAAGATCCGCCGTCGAATGAATCCGCAGCCCGCCCGAAAAAAGGAGCTTCGTGGCCTCCTCCTCGGTCATCCCCTTCTCGGCAACGAGATCCGAGAGCACCTGCTGGGTCAGCTCATCGACAAAGTAGCTGTAGACGCCCGGCGTCGTCACCCCAATATCCTGGGACACCTGGATGCGCTCGTAGACGTTGTCGGCCAGCGCCTCCTGCATCGTCTCCTCGGAAATGTAGCCCTGCTCCACCATCCGGCGAAGCACCGTCTCTCGGCGGGCGGCATTTTCCTTGGGATGCGTGATTGGGTTGTAGCGGCTCGGGTTCTGCGTAATGCCCGCGATCACCGCCGCCTCCGATATGCTCAGGGAATCGACATTTTTCCCGAAATATTTCTTTGCGGCGGCCTGCACGCCGTAGGTGCCCGCGCCGAGATTGATCGTGTTGAGGTAATTTTCCAGAATTCGGTCCTTGGCGGCCTTCTTGCTGCCAAGCTCGCGCTCCAGCTTCTCCTCCAGCTGTACGGCGATGTACTGCTCCTGCAGCTTCCGCCGCAGCCGGTCCACCAGCGTCTTCTCCTCCATCCAGCCCTGGAAATAGTTATTCTTGAGGAGCTGCTGGGTGATGGTGCTCGCCCCCTCGGTGCGCGAAAGGCCGGTCTGGAAGCCCACGGCCAGTGCCCGCACGATGCCGCGGATATCAATACCCGCGTGCTGGTAGAAACGGCTGTCCTCGATGGCGATAAAAGCCGCCTTCACGCCGTCCGGCACCTCCTCCAGCGAGACCTGGATGCGGTTCGAGTCCGCCGTGCTGAGCTTCTGCATCATGTTCCCGCCGGCATCGTAGACAAATGTCGCGTACCCGACGGGTTCGATCTGCACGGCGGAAATGTCCGGCGAGTTGTCAATCACCCCCCGGATGACCCCGTAGCCGCCCGCGAAACAAATGACGACGAGCGAGAGGATGACGACCACGAGAAGACGCAGAACCACCACGCCCGCCGCCTTCTCGACGCGCGCGCTCCCCGAAGCCATCGCATCCAGCTCACGCTCCACCGCAAGCCTGGAAAAATCCTGATCTGACATAATACCCCCTAATATCCCCTGAAACAATAATACAAGCAAAATGACGATGCCCCTCCACCCCTTGCCTCCCCCTCAGGGGAAGGTGGCACGGCGAAGCCGTGACGGAGAGGGGCCGCCGGATGAGCAAAAAGTAAATGATTTCTTCTCTATCATTCTGGCTGAAGTGACTCCCCTTCCTTCGGATGAAAGAATGCAAACACCTTCTTCGCCGCCGCCGCGTTCATGGACGGCGCCTTCGCAAGCTCCTCCTCGGATGCATCGCGTATCTTCTCCACCGTCCGGAACGTCCGCAGGAGTGCCTTCCGCCTCGTCGGCCCGATGCCTTCAATATCGTCGAGCACCGAATGCACCTGCCCCTTGCTGCGGAGCTGCCGGTGGTACTCGATTGCAAAGCGGTGCACCTCGTCCTGGATGCGTGTCAGGAGCTTGAAGCCCTCTCCCTCCTTCGCGATCGGCAGCTCCCTGCCGCGAAACCACAGCCCGCGCGTCCGGTGGTTGTCATCCTTCACCATGCCGGCCACCGGAACCTCCAGCCCCAATTTCTCCAGCACGCCTTCCGCGATATGCACCTGTCCCCGACCGCCGTCCATCAAAATAACGTCCGGCAAATGCACGAACCCGGAGTCTCCGGCCTTCGCCCGTTCAAATCTCCGGGTAAGGACCTCCTCCATGCTCGCGTAGTCGTCCGGCCCGACGACAGTCCTTATCTTGAATTTCCGATAGTCGGATTTTTTCGGTTTTCCATCCACATAGACCACCATCGAACCCACGGAGTCGGTCCCGCTGATGTTGGAAATATCGTAGGACTCCATGCGGCTCGCCGTGGGAAGCCCCAAAAGGTCGGCAATCTCCGCCACCGCCCCAAGCGTCCGCTGTTCCTCGCGGACCAGCCGGTTCCGGTCCTTCTCCAGGACCATCCGCGCATTTTCCTTGGCAAGGGCCGCCAGCTTCTCCTTCTGCCCCTTTTGCGGGACGCGGATTTGTACCTTCGACCCACGCTTGTCCGTAAGCCAGGCCTCCAGCAGCTCCCTGTCTGGTACCTCCTCCTCCAAAAGCAGTTCCTTCGGAACGAAGGGCGCGGACTCATAATATTGTAGCAGAAAGCTTCGCAGCACCTCGCCGCTCTCCTCGCCCTCCTCGGCCGAGAGAAGAAAATGCTCCCTCCCCAGAAGCCGCCCGCCCCGCACAAAAAATACCTGCGCCACGGCATGTCGCCGTACGGAGACCGAGGAAGCCTGCGACTCAAAAATCTCGGTTTCAACACTCGATGAAGCCTCGCCTTTTTCAATTGTTCCTGCTTCTGATGAGGCCTCGGCTTCAATCTCCGTTTCAACACTCGTTGGAGCCTCGCCTTCTACCTCCGCTTCAGCTTCCGATGGAATCTTCTTTTCACTTTCAATCGCCACCGCAATAATATCTCGGTCCTCGCCATTGGTACCGGTAATCTTCTGTTTTTCCGAGATTTCACGAATACCCGCGATGAGGTCCCGGCACTGGGCGGCCTCCTCAAAGCGCATCTCCTCCGCGGCTGCCTGCATTTTCTGCGTGAGCAGGTCAATCTCCGCCTGGTGACGGCCTTTCAGGAACTCCAGGACGCGGTGAACATTTGCCGCATATTCTTCCTTATTTATATAGCCCTGGCAGGGGGCCGAGCACTGGCCAATATGGTAGTAAAGGCAGGGCCGGTCCTTGCCGATGTCCTCCGGGAGCCGCTTCGAGCAGGCCCGAATCTTGCAGAGCTTCCGCAGAAGCTCCACCGTATCACGCACCGCCGTCGCGTTCGTGTAGGGGCCGAAATACCGCGCCCCGTCCTTCTTCTGCCCCCGCGCAATCTGGACACGCGGGAATTCCTCCCCCACCGTCACGCGGATATAGGGGTAGGACTTGTCGTCCATCAGCATCGTGTTGTACTTCGGCCGGTTCTCCTTGATGAGATTCGACTC
>CADCQU010000063.1 GCA_902803635.1 uncultured Lachnospiraceae bacterium
CCAGAAGCCTTCCGCCTGCCGGAGATATCATGGGCGGCCATCTTCTCATAAATTTCCAAGGGCCTGGCGCGTTTCGCCTCCCATCCCCTTTCGGTTTCCGACGGGAACATAGCAAGACTTCCTCCGTCCGCTGCAAAGCCTTCTTCAAATGTCTCCTCTCCAGCAATCTCTTCCGCAAAGCCCTGCTTCCCCACCGCATGCTGCACGGCTCGTCTGTAAGCGAGGTCTTCCGTGTTTCCGTTTTTGTCCGAATAATCGCCAGCATATCTGTCTTTGGTTTCTTCTTGCTCTTCCGTTTCTCCCACGTATGACCCGAAACGTCTGTAACTGGCATCTCCCGGATTATCAATTTCATCCGCATACATCGCCGCGTTCCCGCATTTGTCTGCCGGAAGGCCCTGCGTTACCGCCTCATACTCCGCCGCGCTCCTGCATTTGCCTGCCGGAAGGGCCTGTGTTACTGCCGCATACTCCGCCGCATTCCTGCATTTGCCTGCCGGAAGGGCCTGCGTTACCGCCGCGTCCCCGCATTTGCCTGCTACCAGGCCATTTTTCCTCTTTCTTCCCCTTGCCATCACCTGCGCTCCTTCCAGACATTGATGTTAATCTTCTGGCTGGCCTTGCGGTAGTCAAGCGGACTCATCCCGTAGTAGTGCCGGAAGCGTTCACAAAAGTACGAGGGCGTCGAGAAGCCGACCAGTTTCGCGACCGACTTCACCGTGCGTTCCGTTCCCCGAAGAAGGGCTGCCGCCCGCTCGACGCGGAGCTTCTCGACAAATTCCTTAAGCGTCATCCCCTCACGCTTTCGAAACATGAAGCAGAGATAGTTTGGTGTCACGGAAATGAGCGAAGCCAGCTCTTCCAGCCTGATTTTTTCCTGAAAATGCCGGTAAATATAACTCCGAACGTACGCGAGATCAAGCTTTACATTGGGCCGCGTGGAAGCTCTCTCTTCCTTCGGCCGGATGGCCGCTGCCGAGAGCAGCGCCCCCGGCTCCATCAGCAGGGCATCCACTCCCGAGCTTCGGATGATGTTGCACGCCTCGCCGATATTGTCCGGCCGAATAATGCCGACATTCTCCTCCGAATCCGAAAGAAGATTGCGAAAAGCATGGTACTGCGCCTCGTTTTCCGAGACAATCAAGATTTGTGGTTGCCGACTCATTTTTCCTCCCCCTCCAAGGACCTTAGGCAAATGTCTCTTCCTCCGCGTTCTTGTGCGCATGGGCAGGGCAAATGTGTCGCTGCTCTTTTTTGTCGCTTCAAAAGTAGTCATCTCCGATGGTCTCCTTGTGTCTTTGTCGTAGTTTGGGCGAGCGCATTCCGTTGCATTTGCCTCACCCCGTAACGATTGCGTATCATAAACGCAATCTCAAAATAATTCAAGACTTTTTACTAAAAATGCCCAAATCTTTATACTTTATAATAAATTTGTTATATCATCTGAATTTTTTGATATTCAAATTCCCCAATAAAAAAAGAGGCATGATTGCCTCTTGCACCCGCATCGGAAGGATGATTTTGCTGTTTTCGCGCTTTTCATCCTTCCTTGCTTTCCTCGCATGCGGTTTCGCTCTTCAAGATTGTCCCGCCGCCGAGCACGCAGCCGTCGGCGTCGTAGAAGACCGCCGCCTGCCCGGGCGCGGCCGCCCGCACGGGGTCTTCAAAATGGATGCGCAGCCGGCCAAAGTCCAGCATTTCCAGAACGGCCGGCGCGGCCTCGTGGCGGTAGCGCACCTTCGCAAGGCAGGGGAGTCTCTCGCCGACCGCAAGCGGCGCGGCACCCATAAAAAAGAGCTCCCCGCAGAGGACCTCCCTTCCATACAGGTCTTTATCCTCCGAGAGCACCACCTCGTTCTTATCGGCGCGAATCTCCTTCACGAAGACCGGGTGCCCGAGCGCGATGCCGAGCCCCTTCCGCTGCCCGACCGTATAGTGGAGGATGCCCTGATGCCGGCCAAGAATTCGCCCCTCGCTATCGACATAATTCCCCTCCCCCGGAATCGGCATATCCGAATTGTTTCGAATATACCCGGCATAATCACCGTCCGGGACGAAGCAAATCTCCTGCGAATCCTTCTTATCCGCCACCGCCAGCCCCGCAGCCGCGGCCATTTGCCGGACCTTAGCCTTGGAATAGGTCGCAAGCGGCATCAGCGTCCGGGAAAGCATCTCCTGCGAGAGCTGGTAGAGCATGTACGTCTGGTCCTTCTCCGCATGCACGGCCCGCTGCACCGAATACCGGCCATTTGGCAAATGCACCACGGAGGCGTAATGTCCGGTCGCGACAAATTCCGCCTGCATGACATTTGCCGCATAGAGGAGCTTCTCCCACTTGATGGCTCGGTTGCAGACCGTGCAGGGGTTCGGGGTCACGCCGGCGAGGTAGTCCCGGATGAAGGGGCGCGTCACGCTCTCCTCAAAGTCACGCAGGCAGTTGAGGGCGAGGAAGGGGATGTGCAGCTTCCAGGCCACCCGCCGCGCATCGTCAATCTCGCAGCAACGGCCCTCGGTCCCGTCGTCCGCGACCCACGTCCGCAAAAGAACCCCGACAACCTCGTAGCCCGCCTCCTTTAAAAGGAGTGCCGCCACCGCGCTGTCCACGCCCCCCGACATACCTACAACAACCTTTGCCATCTGTATCTCCTTTTAGCTAAAAGCTATTAGCTCCAAATATTCCAAGGTCCTCCGAATCCCCTCTTCGAATGGCACCAAAGGTACGAACCCTGTGTCCACCGTAAGGCTCGTAATGTCTGCCGCGAGGTTCCTCGGCGGGATGCCGTCCTTGTAGGGGATATCGCCGACGCCCGTGAGCGGCACGCCCACGACCTCCGCCATCTCCTCCAAAAATGTAAGCAGTGGCCAGCTCTCCCCGCTCCCGACGCAGTAAATGCTCCCGTCCCTCCCCCTCTCCCCGATTGCGTAGTACGCCCGGCCGGCATCCTCCGAAAAGAGGTAGTCCCAGCGGTGCCGGGCCGGCGAAAAATGCGTTGGCTCGCCGAGGAGCATTTTCATCAGCGAGGATGCGATCATCGAGGAGGGCTTGTCGTAAATGCCGTAGACGCTGAAAATACGCGGCCAGATCCAGCGGATCCCCTTCTCCTTCGCAAGCATCCGGGAAAGGTGGCAGGCCGCAAGCTTCGCCGCCCCGTAGGGCGTCGTCGGATTTGTCGGCGTGTCCGGCGAAATCATCGGCAGGTCCTTCGGGCCATACTCCGCCTGCGAACCCGCGCCCACAAAAGTCCGGCAGCCGGCATTTGCCGCAGCGTCCAGGATCTCCAGGCAGGTCGTCACGTTGTCTGCCTGTAACATGACAGAGGCATTCCGTGCACTCCCGGTATGCCCCCAGGCAAGATGGTAAAAGACGTCGCAAGGCGGGAGCTTCTCCGGCAGCGAGGCGATGCTCTCCCGGTCCGAAAGGTCAAAGGTCACCAAATGCAGCCCCTCGGCGCCGACAGGTAGCCGCATAAGCTTCGGCGTGTCCTTCCGCACCAGCGCATACACCTCCGTCCCCCGCGCGAGCGCCTCCTGCACAAGAGCCGTCCCAATCATCCCCGTCGCGCCCGTCACAGCAATCCTATCCATACACACCCCCGCTTCCTACAATAGATTTTTAATATCTAAAAGTTCCGACGCACGCGCATACAGCATTTGCGAGAGCTCCTCGTCGGGTTCCGTGAGGTCGGGCACCATAATCACCTTGCAGCCCGCGGCAAATGCACTGCGGACGCCATTTGGCGAGTCCTCGACGGCAAATGTCCGCTCCGGCGGAAGTCCGAGCTCCCGGCAGGCGTGCGCGTAAATGTCCGGCGCGGGCTTTCCCCGCTCGACCATGTCCGCGCAAATCACGCGGTCAAAATAGGGAAACAGCCCGATGCGGTCGAGGAGCATCTTCGCCTTCGGGTAGGCGTTGGCCGTCGCGAGCGCGGAGGCGATCCCCTCGGCGCGGAGGTATTCCAGAAGCTCCACGGCCCCGGGCTTTAGCGGGATGCCGTCACGCTCGAAGAACTCGTTGATCAAGGTCTGGCGGTACGCCCGCACCTTCGCGTAGTCAAAGTCCTCCCCGAACCACTCCCGGAACCGCTGCACGGCAAAAGGCTTCCCGAGGGAGCGCAGCTCCAATGCCATTTCCGGCGTCGCCGTGTACCCAAAATGCTCAATCGCTCGCGGCCAGGCAATCTGGTAATACTTCTCCGTATCCGTCAGCGTCCCGTCGAGGTCAAAAATGACCGCATCCACCACCCTATTCCCCATGTTTTCCTTCCTTTCGGCAATCTGCCCTCAATCCCCCATCGACTCCGGCAAGATCGGGATGATCATATTTTCCTTAAACTCCTCGCGCGGCAGGAACGGAGCCATATCCTCCAGCGGGGCCGAGGCCATGCTGCCATTTGCCAGCCTTCTCGATGCAGTCTTCGGCAGGGTCTTCTGGAGCTTCGATACCTTGACGCGGCAAATGGCGCTTTCCTCGGAAGCGAGGGTATCCCGAATCGTCTTTGCAAGCGTCCCGCTCTCGCCGCTCTCGAAATAGGCAAAGCCAAACAAATGCGCGAGTCCTTCCGGTGACGGGAAGCTGAGGTCCCCGCTGTCCGGCCCGGTCCCCACGGTATTTGGACCGAAGAAGCCCGTCTGGGTGAGGCGGATCGACTGGTAGCCCTCGTTGTCCACGATAAAGAGCTTGAAGCGAACCTTGTTCTGCGCCAGCGTCTGGAACTCCTGCAGGTTCATCATGAGGCTTCCCTCGCCGGTCACGCCGATGATCTCCTGCCCCTTCGCGGCGCGGGAGAGGCCGACGATTGCCGGAAGGTCAAAGCCCATCGCGGCCGCGTTCGAATTGGTAATGAGACGCTGCCCCTCTTTTATGGGAAGCACCTGCCCAGCCACGACCCGCGAGGTTCCGACGCTGATCTGCAAGATTGCCTCCTCCGGGAGGGCCTTTGCAAGCTCGTTGTAAAATGCGTAGATCGTGCTCCGGCCTTCCTCCAGGGTTTTATAATGCTCCTCCGTCACCACGGGATATCTTTCCCGCCATGTGTGGATTTTCTGCAGCCACGCATCTTGTGCAGCGAAGGAAGCCTTCCGCGCCTCTTTTAGCAGCACCTCCAGAAAGTCCTTCGCGTCCGCCTGGATCTTCAGATCCGCTCGGATCCCCGGCTTTTCAAGTTCATTTACATCGATATCCACCGCCGCCACGAAGGCCTCCCGCGCCCACTGGTGCGCGTTGAAGCCGACCTGCGCGTAGCCGAGGCGGCTGCCGATGGCAAGGACGAAATCGCTGTTCTGCACGGCGAAATTTCCCGCGCGGTCGCCGGTCCCGCCGGTGCGGCCCGCAAAGAGCGGGTCGTCGCCCGGAAACACGTCGAGGGCCGCCGTATTTGTCACGACGGGCACACCCATTTCCCTGGCAAATGTCCGCAGTGCCTCCACCGCCCCCGCAAGCCTTACGCCGTTCCCCGGGAAGAGGACCGGGCGTTTGGCAGCCTTGAGGCGGGAAAGCACCTCGCGCACCTCCTTTAAGGAAATGGCCGGCGGAAGCGTTGAAACATCCTCGGAGTGTTCGTAGCCCCGAAGTTCCTTCGTCTCCACCGTCGCGCCCTGCACGTCGAGCGGGACGTCAAGCCACACCGGCCCCGGCCGCCCGGTATTTGCCAGAAAATACGCCCGCTCCAGGTGGTAGCGGATGTCCTCCGGCCTCTCCACAAGGGCCGCGTACTTCGTGATGCTCGAAACGACCGGGATGATGTCGCACTCCTGGATCCCGCGATTCCGTAAAAGAACTCCCTGGTTCCTCGCCATCGTCGGGAACCGCACCTGCCCGGAGAAAATGAACATCGGAATCGAGCTGACGAAGGCCGCCATCGCGGGGGTGACCATGTTAGTCGCGCCCGGCCCGCCCGTCACGCAGACCGCCGCCATTTGTCCCGACAATCTGGCAAATGCCTCGGCCGCGAAGCCGCACCCCTGTTCCATGTGCTGGTACGTACAGTGAAGGCGTATGTGATGCCCGAACGAATCGTTCATATGCATGGCAAGGCCGCCCGGAATCGTGAACACCTCCCGGACGCCCGCATTTGCCAGAAAATCCGCCATATAATCCGATACCTTTTGCTTCATTCCTTCGCCCTCTTCCATTTTTCTGTTACTCTTATTCAGCTCCCCGGTTTTCTGTCATTCTGAGGAGCGAAGCGACGAAGAATCCCGTTAACTTTGCGAAAAAACTTACGGGATTCTTCG
>CADCQU010000064.1 GCA_902803635.1 uncultured Lachnospiraceae bacterium
TCATTCTGAGCAAAGCGAAGAATCCCGTAAGTTTTCTCACAAAGTTGACGGGATTCTTCGTCGCTTCGCTCCTCAGAATGACAGAAAAATCGGGGGTAAACTGAATAGTAACCATGTTGCCTTGGTCACAAGGATTTCATTTTTCCGTGGCTTGCTATTGGGGGCGGGGCGTGGTATGATAGGGAGCGTGTAGCTTGGTAAGAGTGCATCTGTCAAAAGTGATTGACAAATGCGGGGAGGCCTTCTTTGGAGAGGGTGGCGAATGCATGGAGGCTTGTTTTTTGACGAGGCAGACCGTTTCTGATTACGGGATTTGCATTTGCCAAAGCCTTTTTCCGAAGGGGGATGTACAGGAGAACGAAATGGGAATTTTTTCGAAGGTGTTCGGCACCCACAGTGAGCGGGAAGTGAAGCGCATCATGCCGCTCGTAAAGAAGATAGAAGATTTGCAGCCGGTGATGCAGCAAATGTCCGACGGGGAGCTGCGGGCGAAGACGGATGAATTCAAGGGGCGGCTGGCAAATGGCGAGACGCTCGATGACATCCTGCCCGAGGCATTTGCCGTGGTGCGGGAGGCGGCGAAGCGCGCGATCGGGCTGGAGCACTATGAGGTGCAGCTTATCGGCGGTATCGTCCTCCACCAGGGGCGAATCGCGGAAATGAAGACCGGTGAAGGTAAGACGCTCGTCTGTACGCTGCCGGCGTATCTGAACGCGCTCGAGGGCAAGGGCGTCTGCGTGGTCACGGTCAACGACTACCTGGCCGCCCGTGACGCGGAGTGGATGGGCGCGATCCACCGCTTCCTCGGCCTCACCGTTGGCTGCGTGCTGCAGCCGATGGAGCCCGCGGAGAGGCGCGAGCAGTACAAGTGCGACATCACGTACATCACAAACAACGAGCTCGGCTTCGACTATCTCCGCGACAACATGGTCATTTACAAGGAGCAGCTCGTGCAGCGCGGCCTCCACTACGCCATCATCGACGAGGTGGACTCGATCCTCATCGACGAGGCGCGTACGCCGCTTATCATTTCCGGCCAGAGCGGCAAATCCACGAAGATTTACGAGATTTGCGACATGCTGGCGCGGCAGCTCCAGCGCGGCGAGGCCTCCGGCGAGCTGACGAAAATGGCCGCGATCATGGGCGAGACGATTACCGAGACCGGCGACTTCATCGTAAACGAGAAGGACAAGCTGGTCACGCTGACCGAGCAGGGCGTTGCAAAGGTTGAGTCCTTCTTCCATATTGACAACCTCTCTGATGCGGCGAACCTTGAAATCCAGCACAACGTGGACCTCGCGCTGCGGGCGAACTACCTCATGCACCGCGACCAGGACTACGTGGTGAAGGACGACGAGGTCCTCATCGTCGACGACTTCACGGGCCGCATCATGCCGGGCCGCCGCTACTCCGACGGTCTGCACCAGGCTATCGAGGCGAAGGAGCACGTCAAGGTCAAGCAGGAGTCGCGCACGCTCGCGACCATCACCTTCCAGAACTTCTTCAACAAATTTGAGAAGAAGTGCGGGATGACCGGTACGGCCCTCACTGAGGAACAGGAGTTCCGCGACATTTACAGCATGGACGTCGTGAGCATCCCGACAAATGTCCCGGTCATCCGCAAGGACCTTAATGACGCGGTTTTCAAGACCAAGAAGGAAAAATATCACGCGGTCGTCGAGGCGGTCAAGGAGGCCCACGAGAGGCAGCAGCCGGTGCTCGTCGGCACCATCACCATCGACGTCTCCGAGCATTTGTCGAAGCTCTTGAAACGCGAGGGAATTCCGCACACCGTGTTGAACGCGAAGTTCCACGAGATGGAAGCGGAGATCGTCGCCCATGCCGGCGAGGCGGGCGCGGTCACAATCGCGACAAATATGGCTGGCCGTGGTACGGATATCAGTCTGGACGATGTGGCGAAGGCGGCCGGCGGCCTCAAGATCGTCGGCACCGAGCGGCACGAGTCCCGCCGTATCGACAACCAGCTGCGCGGCCGTTCCGGACGACAGGGCGACCCCGGCGAGTCGAGGTTCTATATTTCCCTTGAGGACGACCTCATGCGCCTCTTCGGCTCCGAGCGTCTGATGGGTATTTTCGATACGCTTGGCGTGCCGGAAAATGAACAGATAGAGCATAAAATGCTGAGCAGCGCGATCGAGCGCGCACAGAAGAAGATCGAGGGCAACAACTTCGGCATCCGTAAGAATTTGCTGGACTTCGACAAGGTCAACAACGACCAGCGCGAGGTCATTTACGAGGAGCGCCGTAAGGTGCTTGACGGCGAGAGCATGCGCGACGTGGTGCTCAACATGGTGGACCAGGTCGTCGACCGCAAGGTGGACATTTGCCTTGGAGAGGCACCGGAGGTGACCGAGGACACGGTCCGCGAGCTCGACCAGAACCTCCTGCCGCTCATCCCGTTCCAGCCGTTCAAGCTGGCCGAGGTGGAGTCGAAGGGGGCCGGCCGGCTCAAGCAGGACCTCAAGGCCGAGGCACACCGTCTCTACGAGGCGAAGGAGGCCGAGTTCGAGGACATCGAGCAAATGCGCGAGCTGGAGCGCGTGGTCCTTCTCAAGGTCATCGACGCCCGCTGGATGAACCACATCGACGATATGGAGCAGCTCCGCCAGGGTATCGGGCTTGCGGCCTACGGCCAGCAGGATCCGAAGGTGGAGTACCGGATGCTCGGTTTCCAGATGTTCGAGGAGATGACAAATCAGATCCAGGAGGAGACGATCCGCGTGATGTACCGCGTCCGCGTCGAGACCAAGGCCGAGCGCGAGGAGCAGGCGAAGCCGATGGCGACCAACAAGGACGAGGAGGCGCCGAAGAAGCCGGTGCAGCGGAAGGTCAAGAAGGTCTACCCGAACGACCCGTGCCCCTGCGGGAGCGGGAAGAAGTTCAAGAACTGCCACGGAAGGCCCGGGTCGGCGCCGCTGGATGCGTAAGACTATGAATATCTTGATTGCATACACAACAGGGGCGGGCAGTACCGAGAGGGCTGCCCGTCTTTTGCAGGAGCATTTGCCGGGGGCGGTGAGAGCGAACCTTGCGGAGGGCTTCCCGGAACCTTCCGGGTACGACGCGGTCATCCTCGGCAGCGGCATTTGGTTCGGGAAAATTGGGAAGCCGCTTCGGCAGTATTTGACACAGTACTGGGAGGTTCTTAAGGAAATGGACAAGGCGGTTTTCATTTGCCATGCCCTCCCGGAGGAGACGCGGGAGATTTTGCGGGCGAATTTCTCGCTGCAAATGCGGAATTCCTGCATTTTGGTGGAGAGCCTTGGCGGGGAGCTTGACCCGTCGCGCCTGTCCGCCGTGGACCGCCTGCGCCTCAAGGCGCGGAAGCCCCAGCTCCTTCAAATGGTGCGCGAGGGGCTGGTGCCGGCCATCGATGTGGCGAAGGCGCTGGAGTTCGCCAAGACGTTCCGCGACACCGTGGACCCGCCCGAGGTCGTCTTCGACCAAAAGACCCGGCGACTCGTCGAGGTGCGCCAATAGGATGCTATATAATAATATAGAAGAAACACGGACCTGGCCTTCGGGCTGGGTCTTTTTTCGTGTTCACAGATTAAGCTTGTGTATCAAATAATTCAGATAAAAGTATCAGAATATTACGATTTAAAATCGTAATATTCTGATAATATATATTTTAACTAGCTTTTTCGCTGTTGTTCTGTTATAATGGAAAAAACGCCAGAAAATATGATATACTGGAGGTGCTGATGGATGGCTAAAATGACGGATGCGGAAACGCTTGCAAGGATTCAGGAGCTTCGGAAGGAGTTGCGGGAGCTGGAAAAGACTGCTCTTCGGAGCGACTGGCACGCGGGGTTTGAGGGGGCTTTGCGGATTGATTTGCATAAGTACGGGAACGCCGTGCATTTGCTGACGGAGGAGGAAATCGGGGAGATGCCGCCGCGAGCGGATTTCATGGTGCTTGTGGAAGACGAGGACGTGGCAGCCGTCCTTGACAGGGTCGGAGCTTCCGCTGGAAGCGATAGCCTGGTGGATCATTTCGCGGCTCTGCTTCGCCTTGTGCTCGAGAAGAATCCGCAATATTTTTCGCTTGCCAGGAGGAGGGAGAAAAATATGACGTTAAATAGTGTTAAAAATATTAAAAATAAGTTGGAATAATAGATAAATATATGGTATAATAACCTCATTAGGAGGTTGATGCCATGCGTTCCA
>CADCQU010000065.1 GCA_902803635.1 uncultured Lachnospiraceae bacterium
CATGGCGCTCCGACGCAAATGGCGGTGTTTTCGATGATAGAAGGATGAGATTTGGTGAAGGAGGAATCTTATGTTAATGAATTTATTGACAAACAGGATTGAATGTGTTTGAATGTGTTCATGGAGGCGATCCAATGAACACTTCAAACATTAATAATTACAAACCAAAAGATTTTGCGGAGCTGGTTGGCGTTTCCGTCAAAACCCTCCAGCGTTGGGACAGGGAGGGAACCCTCACGGCCAACCGCACCCCAACGAATCGGCGTTACTACACGTATGACCAATATCTACAATATAAGGGCATACGCATGGAAGCTGACCAACGCCAGACGGTTATTTACGCAAGGGTCTCCACGCGAAACCAGAAAGACGACCTTTCAAACCAGGTGGCGTTTTTACGGCAGTTCTGTAACGCCAGGGGCATGATTGTGGACCGTTGTATCGAGGAGTACGGGAGCGGCCTGAATTACAACCGGAAAAGATGGAACGAGTTGCTGGACGGGGTCATGCAGCAAAGAATCAAGACCATCGTCGTCACGCACAAGGACAGGTTTGTACGGTTCGGCTTTGACTGGTTCGAAAGGTTCTGCGAGAAGTTTGACACGGACATTCTGGTCGTGAACAACGAGGCCCTGTCCCCGCAGGAAGAACTCGTGCAGGATATCATCTCCATCCTCCACGTGTTTTCCTGCAGGCTGTACGGTCTTCGGAAGTATAAAAAACAAATAAAGGGGGATGCGGAAATTGTTAAGGAGCTTCAAGACGGAAATCAATCCGACCCCGGAACAGAAGGAAAAGATCAATAGGACGATTGGCACATGCAGGTATATCTATAATTTCTACCTTGCCCATAACAGGGAACTCCACGAAATGGGAGAGAGGTTTCTGACGGGCAAGGACTTTAGCGTCTGGTTGAACAACGAGTTCCTCCCCGGCCATCCGGAATGCGGCTGGATCAAGGAGGTTTCCTCGAAGGCAGTCAAAAAAGCCATGGAGGACGGCTGCACCGCCTTCACGAGGTTTTTCAAACACCAGTCCGGCTTCCCGAAATTCAAGAAGAAGGACACGTCCGATGCGAAGATGTATTTCGTGCGGAACAACCCGAGGGACTGCGCCTGCGAGAGGCACCGGGTCAGCATCCCGACACTGGGATGGGTGAGGCTCAAGGAGAAGGGGTACCTCCCAACCTCGAAGGACGGGTGGAGGATTCGGAGCGGCACGGTGTCCAGGAGGGCCGGCAGGTACTACGTAGCCGTCCTTGTGGACGTCCCGGACGCGAAGGCTGCCAATAGCGGAAACGATGGCATCGGGATTGACGTGGGGCTGAAGGACCTCGCGGTTGTATCAGACGGCAGGGTCTTTCGAAACATCAACAAATCCGCACGGATGCGGAGACTGGAAAAGCAACTGCGAAGGGCGCAGAGGCGCCTCTCGCGCAAATATGAAAATTCAAGGAAAGGAGGAGCCACTCGAAAAAACCTACAGAAACAAAGGCAGAAGGTACAGAGGCTTCATCAGAGGATTGCCAATATCCGTACGGATTATATCAACAAGACGGTGACCGAGATGGTGAGAACCAAGCCATCCTACGTGGCCGTCGAGGACCTGAACGTTTCCGGCATGATGAAGAACAGGCATCTTGCAAAGGCCGTCGCATCGCAGAAGTTTTATGAGTTCCGAACGAAGCTGAAGGCGAAATGCGGTGAGAACGGCATCGAATTCAGGCTTGTGGACAAATGGTACCCGTCCTCCAAACGCTGTCACTGCTGCGGACGCATTCGAAAAGACCTGAGGCTTTCCGACCGGGTCTACAAATGCGAGTGCGGCTATGTGGAGGACAGGGACCTGAATGCCAGCCTGAACCTGCGGGATGCCAAAGCCTACGAGGTTGTAGTTTAAAAGCAAACGTAGGCATGTACCGAAGGCTATTTCGGGAATTTACGACTGTGGAGTGTACAAGGACCTGCAAGTAGTGTGTTGCGTGCAACCACAAAAGCATACACGTTGAAGCAGTAAGAAGTATCCGCGAGGACTTCAATTTCTCGATGTGAGTATGTTTAATCACATTTTGAGTGGCAGACAAAAAGGAGACAGAGAACCGTCCCCTGTCTCCTGGTGGGAGGAGTTGTGTGTATGGAAACATTTAAGATAGAGATACCGGAGCTATGCCTGGTGGTTCTGGTGGGAGGGTCGTCCTCGGGGAAGTCGACCTTTGCTCGTAGATATTTTAAATTAACGGAAGTGCTTTCCTCTGATTTTTTCAGGGGGATGATCACGGACAACGAGAATGACCAGGAGGTCTCGGGGGAGGCCTTTGAACTGCTGTACCTGACGGCGAAGAAACGGCTCTCCCACGGGAAGCTGACGGTCGTGGATGCGACCAATCTCCGGAAGGAAGACCGGCGGAAGGTGCTTGCGATTGCGAAGGAGGAAAATGTCCACGCGGCGGCGATTGTGTTCGACCTTCCGGAGGAGCTTTTGCTTGCGCGGAACCGGGAGCGGACGGACCGGGTGCTTCCTGAGCGGGTCATCCGGCACCACCGGAAGGAGCTGCGCCAGAGCACGAAGGGCCTCAAGCGTGAGGGTTTCCGTTTCGTGTATTTTATTGATTCTGCGGAGAAGGCCGACAACGCGGAAATCGTCCGGACGAAGCTCTGGAACGACCGGAAAGACTGGCACGGGCCATTTGACATCATCGGGGACGTGCACGGCTGCTGCGACGAGCTGGAAAGGCTGCTCGAAAAGCTCGGTTACGTGAAGACGGAGGCGGGCTATGCGCATCCCGAGGGGCGGAAGGCGGCATTTTTGGGAGATTTCTGCGACCGCGGAAACCGGAACGCGGACGTCCTTCGGCTCGTCATGGACATGGTCAAGGCGGGAAATGCATTTGCCGTTGTCGGAAACCATGATGCCAAGCTTTTAAAATACCTGCAGGGGAAGGAAATCAAGCGGGCCTACGGGATTGAGAAGACCATCGCGGAGCTTGAGGCGCGGGGCGAGGACTTCAAGGCCGAGGCGGCCGCATTTCTCGATGGCCTCATCAGCCATTATGTCCTTGACGGTGGGGAGCTGGTCATCTCGCATGCGGGCATCCGGGAGGAGTACATCGGGCGCGGCTCGGCGCGGGTGCGCTCGTTCTGTCTCTACGGCGATACCACGGGGGAGACCGACTCCTACGGCCTGCCCGTGCGCCTCGACTGGGCGGCCGACTACCGGGGGCGGGCGACGATCGTCTACGGCCACACGGCTTGCAGGAACGTCAAGGTGCAGAA
>CADCQU010000066.1 GCA_902803635.1 uncultured Lachnospiraceae bacterium
GCCTTGCGGGCCTTGGGCGCGGAAAGAGCCGGGTCGGGGTAGAAGGGCTCGGAGAGGGTCACGGTGATGCATGGCCAGAGGTTTTTGAAGATTTTCCGTTTGCGGTAGGTCGTGACGAAGGCAACGACGGGGCGGTTTTGCTTCACAGGGTACGAGAAGCTTGCATCGCCGAAGGGCCGGATGCCGGTGTACCAGAGCCAAATGTGCGCCTCCGGGTAGATTGTCACCGAACGGTTTGCATTTGTCAAATGTTCGAGGGCTTCCATGCACTCACGGAAGCGGTCATGGGTGTCGGGGAGCGGCAGGCCGCCGAGCATATGCACCAAATGCCGGACGACGGGGATGGAGAAGGCGTCAGGCCCTACGAGGAGATGCGCCCGCGTGGGGAAGCACATGAGGCCCGGCGCGTAAGCATCCATCATGGCCTGGGTATGGTTGCCGTAGAGGTAGTAGCCGGTTCCTTTCAGCTGCTTTAAGGCCTTGCGGTTCTCGATGCGGAGGCCGAAGCCGATTTTTGCGATAAGAAAGCAGATGGGGATGGCTATGATATAATATAGAAGGAACGCGAAAAACCGCCACAAGGGGTTCTTTACCTCGTAGCGGAATTTTTCGGGCAGGGCCTTGGTCTTGATGTTGGTGCCCGCGAAGTCGTCGTGCAGCTCGTCGTGGTAGATTACTATCTTTTTCGGCATTTGTTCGCTCCGGATGAAGCCCCTTGCCGACCCCTGGAGGAGGCGAGGGGTGTGGATGCTGCGTGGGAGATTTTTAATATATATGTAGGAGCTTCGTTACTGCGGCGGCCCCTCTCCGTCACGGCGGAGCCGTGACACCTCCCCCTGGAGGGGGAGGCAAGAGGAGCAGCGTTCATTTTTTCGTTTTTGGTTGAACCGTCCCGAGCCCCTTTCCGTCACACTTGGCTCCCCCTCCGGGGGAGCTGTCAGTGCCGAAGGCACTGACTGAGAGGGGGTTCGCCGTGACGGAGGGGGGAAAACTTACCTGCCCAGCATTCCTCCGAAGGTGGCGGCGGGGGCGGGGGGTTGCATGGCTACCTCTGCCAGCTTCGCCTCCTCGAGGTTCTTCTCGATGGTGTCCGCATCCGCCTCCTCGGCATTTGCCTTTTCCGCCTGCTCCTTCGCCTTGCGGACGCGGGCATTTGTCTCAATAATCATCTCCTCCATACGGTCCATGCACTCGTCGAAGTCGAACTGCCTGGTGTAGCCGAGGTAGTCGTGGCAGCGGGCGGCCTTCTCCTCCGGATGATCGAGCCAGTAGTCAATCTTCTTCGCAAGGTCCGTGCTGTCGTTGCAGTTGAAGAGGTTCATCTCGTCAATCGCGAAGAACCGGGTCGCGCTGCGCGGCGAGTTGGCAATGACCGGGACGAGGCCGCAGGAAATGGCTTCGAGGCAGGAAATGGCCTCGATTTCGACCTCGGCCGGATGGACGTAGAGGTCGGAGGCGCAAATGACGCGCACCAAATGCTCGCGGTCGAAGAAGCGGAAGATCGGGTGGTGCGGAAGATTCACGGATTTGAGCTTGAGCTCGTGCTCCAGGGGACCCGCACCGGCGAAGATGAGCTGAATCTCGTCCTTGTGGCTGCTCTTCGCGACGGCATCGATAAGGACGGCGTGCGATTTCTCGCGGCTGTAGCGGCCCGTGAAGAGGATGAGCTTCCGGCCTTCGAGCTTCGCTGGACGGCGGACGCGGCGGGACGTGAACCTCTTCGAGACGCCATTAGAAATGACGTAGGCCTTCGCCACCGGCTCGCCATACGCCTCGAAAACCTCCCGGATGAACTGCGTGGGATAGTGGATGGCGTCCACATGGCGGTAGAACTTGTTGTAGAAGAACTTATAGGTCATGTCGTTCGCGAATTTGCTGTCTTTCATATGCAAATGGGTCGTAAAGTTTTCGGCCTGGCAGTGGAAGCCCGCGCTCACGGAAAGCCCCTGCTTCTTCGCGATCTTGAGGGCCGCCCGCCCGAGAGCAAACGGCATCATGATGTGGACGTGGTCCGCCCCGTCAAAGGCCGCCTGGATGACCTTTTTGTCCCCCTTCGCGATGACCACGCCATTCTTCTCGACGTAGCCGTTGAGCGGGCCAAGGTTCAGCGTCCCGACGACGTAGAAACCCTCCATGCCTTTCTTGTCCTCGTCCGGGCAGATCACGCGGACCTCGTGCCCCCGCTCGCGCATCGAGCGAATCAGATTCATCGCGGCGATGGTCGTCCCATTGTTCTCCTCGCCCAAAACGTCACACACTACACAGATAACCATAAAAACCTCCCAGCTCCTTAAAAGTATTCTTCTACCTGTACAATCTTTTTTCTGTCTCCCCCCAGGATGTCAAGAATAATCTCCCGAAAGTAACAAATTCGTCACATTTGACAAATTTTCTTTGTGTGGAAAAAAGTACATTAGATGCGGAAAAACACATTTTCCACAGGGTTTTCCACAGGCAAATGCCCATGAATCCATGGATTTCGGGAGTTTTCCACAGGGGTTCTCCACATTTTCCACAAATCACATGTGGAGAAATGTGTTTCCTGTAAGTTGCACCCGAAACATCCGTTTTGTGAAATTCAGAGAATCGTAACAAATTTTTTATATTCTCTTGACAGGGATTCCACCGCCATGGTATTTCCCAAAAATATACAGAAGCCTTCCACAGGTATTTTCCTTCTCCCTATCATCGGCAAGTCGGATGCCAACGACGCCCTCCGACACATTTGGCGACGCCTCCGGGGAAGGAAAGGGGAGGGAGCGATGCGTGGGAGTTTTTCTATGTACGCAGCGACTCCGTGGCTGCGGCGGCCCCTCTCCGTCACAGCTACGCTGTGACACCTCCCCCTGGAGGGGGAGGCAAGAGGA